>CALMXV010000197.1 GCA_937871155.1 uncultured Taibaiella sp.
CAAGGCTATGCTGCTTATTACAATAACGAGCCGGACTTAGCACTACCCTTACTATTGAAAGCTAAGAACGACCCAATAGTAAAGGATGCTCGTAACTACCTAATGATAGCAGATATCTATGAAATCAAAAAAGATGATGCTAATTTATTAGCTACTATCAATGAAGCAAAGGCAGCTTATCCCAAAGACCAAAGCATTACTAACAGAGAGCTTAACTACTATGTGAAGACCAATAAAATTGATGCGCTTATCAACAAATTGGAAGAGGCACTTAAAGCAGATCCTAACAATCCAGATTTACTTTTCAACTTAGCCGTTACCTATGATAACATGGCAAATCCGAAAGATAAAAACGGTAAAGACCTAGCAAAACCTGCTAACTATAAAGAGCTTTTTGGAAAAGCAGAAGCCACTTACGAAAACACCACGAAAGCTGCACCGAACAAAGCAGAAGTATATTACAACTATGGTGCGCTATACTTCAACAGAGCCGTATCTATCAATGAAGAGATGAACAAACTGGGAAGCTCTGATGCTGAAATCAAAAAATACGATGCTATGAAAGTAGATCGTGACCAATGGTTTAACAAGGCTTTGCCGCCATTTGAAAAAGCAATTTCTATCTGGGAACCTCAAGGAAAAAACTTAGCTACAGACGATTTCAATAGTTATCAATCTACCCTAGTTGCTGCTAAAGAAATCTATGCTAAGCAAAATAAATTTGAAAAAGCTACTGAGTTAAAGAAAAAATTAGAAGCATTGAAATAAGCATTTCGCAACACTATCTTTTCAATAAAACAAAAAGTACCGGTTGAATGACTGGTACTTTTTTGTTGCTATACTTGAGTTATCCGTAACAGTACTCATTAAAAAATACCCACTACCACGTATTTTTTAATGTGCAGAAGCAAGCTACTTTTGATGTCATAAGATAGTGACCTATTTACCCCTGTTGAACAATTACGACGCTATCTTATAAATGTTAGAGGTTGGATTTTTTTAAGCGAGGTTTTTCAAAACTTCGCTTTATTTTTTGCATAATGCTTTAGCACCTCTACAAAGCAAAATTATAAGTAATACTAGGCAATATAGGAAAAATGGATACCTGCTTCACTTTCAACTCTAGTCCTTGAGAAGTATTACCTCTTGAATCTACATACAAGAAATAAGGATTCTGACGGCTGTAAACATTATAAATAGAGAAGGTCCAGCTTCCTCTTAGTCCTTTTTTCTTTTCAGGCTTAGGGGTGTAAGTAGCTGCTAGGTCAAGACGATGATAGGCAAAGAGTCGATAAGCATTCAGCTTGCTATATTCTGGCACCAATTGTTGATCAATAAAATAATAACCTGTAGGTAGTGTAATCGCATTGCCGGAACCATAAACGAAAACTGTGGAGAAGGTCCATTTCTTACTATGCTCATAGGTAGCCACCAACGATAAATCATGGCGGCGATCGTACTTAGCAGGAAAGGTTTCTCCATTATTCAGGTTGGGAAATTTACGATTTGTCCAAGATAGCGTATAGCCTATCCAGCCTGTAAACTTTCCTTTGGTTTTATTAATAAAAAACTCTGCTCCATAAGCCTCTCCATTTCCAAAAACAAAGTCTAGTTCTTGATCTCTGGTAATACTGGTAGGGGTATATCCTTGCCGATATTCAATTTGATGGTACATTTTTTTATAGTAAACCTCTACACTAGTAACTAAAGAATTATTAAATAGGTTTTGAAAATATCCTAATGAATACTGCCAGGCTGATTGCGGTTTTACATAAAAAGTACTCGGCACCCACAAGTCTGTAGGTAAGGTAGTACCATTGTTGGTGATGAGATGAATGTATTGATATGACTTCACAATACTAGCTTTTATAGAAGCAACATCATTTAGTTGGAAACGCATGTTTAAACGGGGTTCCCAGCCTCCATAGTCTTTTACGATATCGCCGGAATGAAATTGAGTACTATCAATTTTTTCTTCATTAAGGTTGTATCGGTATTGTTTATAAGGTCCTGTTTGTGCAAAAAAAGAATAGCGTAACCCGGCATTGACTTTAATGAACCCTGCAATATCAAATTCATCTGAAACATAAACCCCTGCTTCATGCGCATACCTTATTAAACTGTTGTTGGGTTTTAGCTCTAAATCGCCACTAGTACCGGATACTTGGTTAGGAATAAATTTATGATAGGTATAATTCAACCCGGTTTTGATGTGGTGGTTGTTGCTGGCATAGTAGTCAAAATCTACTTTACCATTCCAGTCTTTGATACCCGAAGCCATTCTGATAGAAAAGTCATTTTGCTCACCTCCAAATTCAAATCGATACTCATTGTAGATAGCAGAGGCATTCATAAACAAGCGGTCGTTGAATAGATGATTCCAACGTAAGGTAGCTGTAGAATTTCCCCAAGGGATGTTGGCATTAAAGTTTCCGGAACTGCTTTTAAATGTAAACTGATCTCTTCCAAAATAACCACTTAAGTACAATCGATCTTTTTTGCCGAGTATATAATTGGCTTTGAGATTGGCATCATAGAAAAAATAACCAGAACCTGCAAAGCTGCCGCTGGCAAAGGGTTTTATCAATACATCTATATACGTTCTTCGTCCGGAAAGTACAAAAGAGCCTTTATCTTTTTGAATAGGGCCTTCCAATGTAAGCCTCGAAGCAATTAAACCAATACCTCCTTTAGCATGATATTCTTTTAGGTTGCCTTCATTCATGGTAACATCTACCACTGAGGACAAACGACCACCATATTGTGCCGGCATACTTCCTTTTATCAAGGTAATATTCTTCACTGCATCGGAGTTGAACACTGAGAAAAAGCCAAAAAGATGACCGGGGTTATATACTACAGCATCATCTAATAAAATCAAATTCTGATCAGGACCACCACCACGAACATAAAATCCTGAGTTTCCCTCGCCGGCAGATTGTACACCAGGCATCAGTTGAAGCGCCTTTAATATATCTACCTCTCCAAAGAGTACCGGAAGTTTTTTTATTTGATTGACGGATATAGATATCGTACCCATATCGGTTGACTGTACATTGTCTTCTTCTTTCTTATCACTTACCGTTACTTCTTCGAAAGTGGTCATATTTTTCAATTCCACTTGATAGGTTTTGCTTTCAAGTAGCTTAAACTGCTCTTCTATATTGGCATATCCGGTATAGTTGAAGAGAATGTTGTAAGTACCCGGCGGCATACTCACCGAATAAAACCCATACACGTTTGTTTGTACTGCCAAGTTCAAATCCTTGACATAGACATTGGCACCTATCAGGCTTTCGCCGGATTGTGCATCACGGATATACCCACTTAAGGTTACTTTCTTTTGCCCCCAAACAGTGGTAGCCACCGAACAACAAAGAAGAAAAACTGCTAAGAAAAAAGTACGCTTCATAAACTATCTAAGCGTATCAGTTACCTCACCACAGGTCAACATTTTTTTGCCGAAGTAAGGATTCATAATTTTTTCTTCATTGCTCAACCAGTAGGCTCCTTTATCATTAAATGCCATAGGACAATATTGACGGTAAACGCCCGTATGTTCTAACTGTGCATCTTTCACCGCTGCATAAATAGCATCAGATACTTTTTCAAAAGGAATACGTTGTTTTTCTACATCTGTTTTTTCTGCGATTATCGCTTAGCTTCTGTAGCAATGGTAGCAATGGATTTAGCAACTGTAGCATTTCCGGAGGCTATCCTAGTTTCTAAAGCTGCAGCGCTTACTTGCAATCTTGCAGCAGCATCTACAGTCTTAGCCACATCAGAAGCTACTAAAGCATCTTTCAAAAGATAGTAGTCATTGAGCACTTGAACGAGATGGGTGGTAGCCGTATCACCAAGATTACTTTTAGGGCTTTCGGTAGGTACGGTTGGTTTCGCTTCAGCAGTAGTAGTATCTGTAGTAGTTGTTTCAGAAGGGGTCGATTCTGTATTGCAAGAAGCCAACAATATACCTGAACAAAGTAAGAAGGAATAAATAACAGGTGTTTTCATTTCAAAAAATATTTTTGCAAACCTATTGAAAATAACCATTCAAACCATAGTGCTTTGCCTGCTAAAAACACTTAAAAAAAAGCGTCTTCGAAATGTTTGATTTCTTTGATGATAGTCCCCTGTAATTGGATGCTGATGATATCAAATCGGAGTTGTAGGTATTGAGGATTATCAGCTAGAAACGCGTCGGCAGCGGCTTTCAGATAATTTTGCTTTTGAGTTGTGACCGCTTCTTCAGGAAAACCAAAGGTGAAATCATAACGGGTTTTCACTTCTACAAACACCAATATAGGTTCTTTATAAGCGATGATATCCACTTCCTTTTTGCCGGAACACCAGTTCGTATGCACAATTTCATACTCAAGTTTTTTTAAAAACTCTACGGCTATTTGTTCGCCTTTTGCACCCGTTTGTTTATGTTTGCCCATTAATTCGGTACTCAAATTACAATGAAACAGCTTGTTGCAGCCTTCCCCAATCAATTGCGTGAAGCATTATCTATAGGTCAAAGTTATACGTTTACTACTGCAAAGCGCAGCTTCTCCCAAGTAATGCTTACAGGGCTTGGTGGTAGCGGCATTGGTGGCTCTATCATTCAGAATTTTGTCTTTGATAAACTATCTATTCCTTTTAGTGTCAATAAAGATTATCATCTTCCGGCAAGCGTAGGAAAAGATACCCTCTTGATCGTATCATCTTACTCCGGCAATACTGAAGAAACCTTGATGGCAATGCAACAAGCCTTAAAAGCACAAGCTACGGTAGTATGTGTGACTTCTGGTGGCAAGGTAGCAGAGATTGCCAAAAAGAAAGGCTTGGATTGTATCATCGTACCGGGCGGTATGCCTCCACGTTCTTGTCTTGGATATTCCTTAGTGCAAAGTCTTTTTGTATTAAATCATTTTGGATTGATAAAAAACGATTTCATAAAAGACATTCAAGCAGCCATACAGCTTTTAGAAACTCAAAATAAAGACCTCCATAAAAAGGCTAAAGCCCTTACTAAAAAGCTGATCGGCAAAACACCGATTATCTATTCTGCACCTAGTTTTGAAGGCGTAGCAATTCGCTTCCGCCAGCAAATCAATGAAAATAGTAAGATGCTTTGTTGGCATCATGTAGTGCCTGAAATGAACCATAACGAATTAGTAGGATGGAAAGAAAAAGACGCTACCCGTGCCGTAGTTATCATTAGAAATAAAGAAGATTACGCGCGCACACAAGCACGTATCGAGCTTAACAAAACTATCATCAAAAAATACACTTCCAATATCAATGAGCTTTGGTCGGAAGGTAAGAGCTATTGGGAAAGAGCCTTCTACATTATTCATCTTACAGATTGGGTTTCGGTGTACCTAGCAGCAGCCAGAGGCGTAGATGATATGGAAGTAAAAGTTATTGACTTCCTAAAAGGAGAGCTCGGGAAAGTATAAGGTTCGTAATTCCATTTTTATCTCTTGTTGTATTGAGCAGCCTCAACATTAAATACAATGTTTTTAATGCGATAAAGCAGCTTCAACATAATGGGTTGTTGATTGCAATATTAGTAATGGGGTTTGTGTTGAGAATAGCCGCCATCTTAGCAGACCCTTTCTTGCACCCATGGGATGAACGTTTTCATGCTTTGGTAGCAAGGAATATGATGTCTCAACCTTTTACTCCTATACTTAGAGTCAACCCAATAACTGATTCTTATGACCAATTCACTTGGTGTTGCAATCATATTTGGCTGCATAAACAGCCCCTTTTCATGTGGCAGATGGCACTAAGTATGAAAATATTTGGAGTATCGGAATGGAGTATGCGCTTGCCTAGTGCGATAATGGGCACCCTATTAATCTTGCTTATTTATCGGATAGTTATCTTACTTAATCTAAATAAACGAGTCGCCTTATTTACAGCTTTACTTTTAGCTTTTTCCAATTTTCATTTAAAAATGATAGCCGGCATTCAGGGTATGGACCATAATGATGTGGCTCATGGTTTTTATGTTTTAGCCAGTATTTGGGCTTTAGGCAAATATCAAAAATCCAAAAAATGGTATTGGGTTGTGTTCATAGGAGTGTTTTCCGGCGCGGCTATACTAAACAAATGGCTAACAGGTTTATTAGTTTATTGGGTATGGGGAATAGGGTTAGTTCTATCTATCTATCTACAAAAAAGTATCCATTAAAAATGAAATACTCCTTTTTATAGGCTCCTTATGTGTATGTATTATCGTTTTTCTTCCTTGGCAACTCTATATCTTACATCGTTTCCCCGATTTGGCAACTTATGTTTTTGAGTTCAATAGAAGACATATTACTGAAGCATTAGAAGGACATGAAGGCGATAGTTATTATTATATCGACCATTTAATGTACCTCTTTGGGGAATATTTATATTATCTCATACCATTAGGAATATTATTAAGCTTCAACAATAAATCCATAAATGCAAAATTGAATTGGGGCATTATTGGCGCTCTAAATTTTGTCTTTATATTCTTTAGTTTCATTGCCCAAACTAAAGTAAGTACTTATTTATTTTTCATTATTCCTTTAGCCTTAGTGTATATTTCAATAGTATTAGATTTTGCGATTCAATTAATAAGCAAAATGACGAAATCGGAATTAATTACAGTTTGTACTACTTTACTGGTTTCTATATTAGTAGCTTTATCTGCCTTCAATCCAATCTGGGTAAAAGATTATTTATCTCCTACCAATTTGGAAAGAAACGACCATATTTACAATGCCCGTATTTATAGAAATTTGAATAGTACTGTACCGGACAGTATTCGTGTAGTGATGAACATGAATTCATTTGATGATATAAATGTCATGTTTTACAACAAAGGTATTACCGCATATCATTGGACATTAACTGAAGCAGAATTCAAAACCTTTGAACAAAAAAAGCTGCCCATAGCAGTATATGAATCCCATGGGAAATATCAACTACCGAAATACG
>CALMXV010000198.1 GCA_937871155.1 uncultured Taibaiella sp.
TTAAAAAACGCCTTACTGAAATCCTTTATGATAAAGGATATATCCTTAAATACAAATTTGAAGAGGATAACAAACAAGGTTTAATTAAAATAGCATTGAAATACGACGTTGCTTCTAAAGAACCAGCTATCAGAAGCTTGGAACGTATTAGCCGTCCAGGTCTTCGTCAATACGCTAAACCTGCTGAAATCCGTCGTGTACACAATGGTTTGGGTATTGCTATCCTTTCTACTTCTAAAGGTGTAATGACTGATAAAGAAGCTAGAGCCAACAATGTAGGTGGTGAAGTTTTATGTACTATCTTCTAGTATCTAATTTTAGAATAAATCAAATTTTCAAACTCTCCAATACATTAAGCTTTCTTACCAAAGCTGATCGGTTGGAGAGATTTTTTAAACCAAATAAATAATAGGACAATGTCTCGTATCGGTAAGAAAATTATTACAATTCCTGCTGGCGTTACTATCAATGTATCTGCAGCAAATGAAATCACTGTTAAAGGTCCTAAAGGTGAATTGAAAGAAGCCTTAGACCGTGATATCAAAGTAGAAATTAAAGATGGAACGCTAGAGGTTCAGCGCCCAACTGATCAAATTCGTCATCGTGCACTTCATGGTTTATATCGTGCCTTGATTCAAAACATGGTTGAAGGTGTAACTAACGGCTTTAAAAAAGATCTTGAACTTGTGGGTGTAGGTTATCGTGCAGCTATTCAAGGACAGCAATTGGATATGGCTTTAGGTTTCTCTCATAATATCATTTTTGATTTACCAAAAGAAGTAAAAGCAACAACTACTGCTGAAAAAGGTAAAAACCCAACGATTACTTTAGAAAGTATCGACAAACAATTAGTAGGTCAAGTAGCTGCTAAAATCCGTAGCTTACGTAAACCAGAACCATACAAAGGAAAAGGTGTTCGTTTTGTGGGTGAAATCGTTCGTCGTAAAGCAGGTAAATCAGCCGGTAAATAAACCGTTGCAATTAATCAAACTAAAATTTACATTTTTTATATCCTCGATTTCTACTCAGAATTCGAGGATTTTTTTTATATCTGTTTATTGGTTTTTATTTTTTATTACTGCTACTGTAAGTCTGCTCACACATATTAAATGCTCTTTCTCATCTACTATCTTAATATCCCACACATGAGAACTAGCCCCTAAATGCAAAGGCGTCGCTATGGCAGAAACGATGCCATTTCTCTTAGCTTTGATGTGATTGGCATTTATTTCCATACCTACACACCATTGATTCTCTTCGATACTCAACCAAGACGCAACACTTCCAACCGTTTCAGCTAAAGCTGCTGAAGCACCTCCATGTAATAACCCATAAGGCTGATGTACATTATTGGTTACTGGCATGGTAGCTTTTAGATACCGATCTCCAATTTCGGTAAACTCTATTTGAAGTATTGCAGCCATCGTGTTTTTGCTCAATGCATTTAATGTAGAAAGCGTAGTGTGTCTTTTCCAGATTGACATGTTTAAACTATTGTAAAATGTGAATAAATGAAATTTAATAAAACCCAACAATATTACTTAACTTTACAGAACTATTTAATTATCTGCAATATATAAATATGAAGCCCACAATATTAGTAGCAGGTGCTGGTAAGTCATCTATCAGTCTTATACAATACTTAATTAGTAATGCAAATAAATACAAATGGCAAGTAGTGGTTGCCGATGGAAGTATAGAAGCAATAAAAGATAAGATTGGCGATAATAAATCTGTGAAGTCAGTGCAGCTGGATATTCACAATATCTCAGCAAGGCAGCAGTTGGTGATGGAGGCAGATTTAGTAGTGTCTATTTTGCCACCGGATTTACACATTCATTTAGCAAATGATTGTTTACAATTCAAAAAGAATCTTATCACCTCTTCCTATATTTCTCCAGAGATGAAAGCTATGGATGATGCAGTGAAAGAAGCAGGCTTAATGTTTATGTGTGAAATGGGATTAGACCCTGGTATAGACCATATGACAGCCAATCAAATTATTCATAGCATTCAAAGAGTCGCATCAGAATTAGTTTCCTTTAAATCGTATTGTGGAGGATTGATAGCACCAGAAAGTGATGATAACCCATGGCATTATAAATTTAGTTGGAATCCCAAAAATGTAGTAATCGCCGGAAGAGGAGGAGCCACTTTTTTACAAAATGGCAAAGAGGTATTTGTTGACTACGAACATTTGTTTCATCAAAATAAAAAAATACAAGTGGATGGAGTAGGGGCATTAGCCTACTACCCGAATCGAGACTCCTTAAAATATTTAGATACCTATGAAGTGCCGGATGCCAAAACGTTTATTAGAGCTACGTTACGTCATGCTGACTTTTGTAAAGGCTGGGATGCAATGATACAGCTTGGTCTTACTGATTTGGATGATGATTATTCACAATGTACTACTAACCTTCAATGGGTATCGAGTAAAACAAATTTCAATGGTAACAGTTCAATAGTGCATCATGTAGCAAATTTGCTTCAATTAGACCCTGAAAGCAAAGTAATGCATCAGCTAGCTTGGTTAGGACTATTTGATGAAACGCCCATACAAAATGGATTAAAAACATCTGCCGATATTCTATTAGAAATTTTGCAACACAAATGGATAATGAAGCCACACGATAAAGATATGGTGGTGATGCAGCACGAAGTGGAATATATTCATAAAGGCTCTTTAGTGCATTTAATAAGCTCAATGACGGTAATAGGAGAGGATGCAAAACATTCTGCAATGGCAAAAACTGTCGGCTTGCCAATGGCTATTCTTGCCAAGTTGGTGATAATTGGTAAAATTAATTTGCCTCATGGGGTGTGTATTCCGAATATGCCTTCTGTTTATCGCCCTGTTCTTAACGAGTTGAAGCATTTTGGAATTTCCTTTGAAGAGCAGGTCAACTAAATGTTGAAAAAATCATAGCTACATTCTGCCAAAGTTTTCTAAAAAACCTAGCATTTCTAGCCTCAACGATTATCTTTGCAATCGATTTTTTTCGCTTCCTAGCTAAGTGATTGAGTCATATACCCTTTCAGCATTGTAACCTTAAGTAAGCGAAGCTTACGCCACATGGTTTTAGAACCAAAAATTTTAAAATTAATGAACGTAAAGAAAATTACTCTTATTGCATTTGCTGGTTTATCCATCGTGTTATCAAGTTGTCATTCTTCTCAAGAGCTTATTGAGCCTAAGCTTTCTCTAAAGCATTTAGAAAAGCGTCAAATAGAAGAAGTGAATCTTGTAACCTTACCAGATCAAGCAATATCTATAAAATATAATGGAGACTTACGTGTTGCTTCTCCAATCCAACAGAAATACGCAGCGATATTAGGAGTGCTGCCTCAGACGATAAAGAACTTTACTCTTTACAATTTTGTAGAAGAATGGTATGGTGTTCGCTATCGAATGGGAGGTGATAGTAAGAGTGGGATTGACTGTTCTGCATTTGTAAGAAGATTATATGAAAATGTTTTTTGTACCAACTTGGTTAGAACAGCTTTTGAACAATTTAATACTTGTCAATTTGTAAAAAGCTTAGATAGTGTAAAGGAAGGAGATTTAGTATTCTTTAAAACTAAAGGCAATCGTATAACACATGTTGGTATCTATTTGATGAATGACTACTTTGTTCACGCATCTTCTACTAGAGGCGTTATGATTAGTAGCCTTAATGAAGCGTACTGGGTAAGAAGATATGCAGGTGCAGGAATCATCAAAAAGGATGAAGGGAATATGTAATGCTCATCTTTGATTTTATTCTTTACATCAACTTTTATGGCAACATATTTTAGGACTTTAAGCTTCGAATGAATAAATCGATTTCATTCAACAAATGGAGTCAGATACAAATTATCTTGTGTGGAATAAAGCTGAATACTTTTTGTACAAGAAAAATTGGTTCAATTCGCCAAACTATCTATTGGTAAAAACTACATTTGCATAAAGCATCATTTCCAATCCATGTTTAATAGATATTGGCGCACCTATCCTTGGTACATTCAGTTATTTCAGTTTATTATTTTGATGATGGTGTTATTTTCCTTTTTAGGAATGGGAATGACACCACTAATCCTTAAATGGTTTAATGTTTCAGCAGAAAGTTTTCAATCGCTTAATGAAAAGAGCCCAAGAAATAGTATCAATGCCGGCTTAATCATTCAATTGTTTACAGCTAGCGGACTATTCCTTTTACCACCCTTATTGTTCGCTTATTTTACACACCCTCGTCCATTAGACTATCTAGGCTTACGGCTTCCCAAAAAATTTATTCATTTACTCTTATGTGTTATAATAATAGTAAGTGCCACGCCTTTGCTGTTATCCATAGCAGAGTGGGTAAGTAGTTTTGATATTGAAGCGGCAAAAAAAGCTCAAGAAGCCAATGACCGTTTAACCAAGGCTTTTTTGAGTATGCATTCATTCGGCGAATTCCTATTTTCCTTTTTTATCATAGCCATCTTAGCAGGGGTAAGCGAAGAGCTATTTTTCAGAGGGCTACTCATGAGATTCTCCGCCAAGCGTATTTCTAATGTTTGGGCACCCATAATAATTACTGCTTTGTTATTTGCTTCCATGCATAGCAATATATTCGGACTACCATCAATATTCATTGCAGGTGTGTTGTTAGGGACGTTTTATTATCTTACAAGTTCCTTGTGGTGTAGTATCTTGTCTCATGTGGTTTATAATGGGATGCAAATAATCCTCGTTTATTTTGCTGATAACAATGAAACACTTAATGCAATCAATAATCAAAATTCGGTACCAGTGCTTTGGGTGGTAATAGGTACAATCATAAGCCTTGTTGCTTTTTATACACTTTGGAAAACAAAAGAACCTTTATCATTAGGCTGGGCTGCTGATTATACTCCAGAAGAAATAGAACAAGGAATAGATAAAGACGAACTTTCTTAATAAATTGTATCCTTCAAATTTTTCAATACTTAATTAACTAGTTCTTGTGGCACTACACTTCCCTACATTTTTCAAAAGACTTGGCAGCGCCATTGTATTTAGCATTATCATGATGGCAGGTTTGCTATGGAATGTTTGGGCATTCGTGGCATTAACGGGGCTTATTATGTTGCTTTGTATTCGAGAATATACTTCATTGTTTAAAAAAATTTTCTATAATGAAGCAGAACAAACAGCAACTATTGATATATCGTTGTTATCATTTATTGGAGCAGCTTTTTGTTTTTTT
>CALMXV010000199.1 GCA_937871155.1 uncultured Taibaiella sp.
CTTAGCATCGGGTATGTATCTATTACAAATCAGCAATGGACAACAACTAGCCACTCAAAAATTTTATAAGAATTAATTTCTATGAAAACCATCTTTCTAGCATTTTGTTTTACAGTTTTTGCATCAACCATAAAAGCACAGTTTGCACCACAGGCAGGTATTGTGGGTAGTACTGCTATACATAAAGGCAGTTCGCAAATTGTAGGCTGGGCTACCAATTGTATTATCAACAGAGGCTGGATGGATATTGCCAACCCAAGTTTAGGGTTAGCAAGTGCAGGTGATAGTAGCAATGCTGTGGGTGTTGCCGACAACTTAATTGTAAGTCTTGGCGATAGTGGTATTGCTACATTATCATTTGCTTCTCCCATCATCAATGGAATAGGTGCAGACTTTGCCATTTTTGAAAACGGTTTTTTAAATGCAACCAATAACGAGGAAGCATTTTTAGAATTGGCTTTTGTAGAAGTCAGTTCTGACGGAATTAATTTTTTTAGATTCCCTACCACATGTAATACCCAAGACACGCAGCAAATAACCGGAACCGGTATGCCTAATACTGGCGACTATATCAAAGCGAGAGAAATCAACAACCTTGCAGGAAAATACATTGCTAATTATGGCACTCCATTCGATTTGGATGACTTGAAAAATACATCAGGGCTTAATGTGAATCACATCACACACATAAGAATCATTGATGTTATAGGAGATGTATCACAGCATAGAAGTTACGATAGTGAAGGAAATAAAATTAACGACCCTTATCCTACACCATTTCCTACTGGCGGCTTCGACTTAGATGCAGTAGCTGTTTTGCATCAAGTAAGTACAAGATCAACTGAGTTTTCAACCAGCCAACCATTTGCGTTCTATCCCAATCCGATGGTTGAAAACTTATACTTCTCAACCAAAGAAAAACTTACTATTCATCTTGTGAATGCATGGGGTCAAGAAGCTTTTAATAAAGTAATTTATCAAAGCGAAACTATATCATTGAGTACACTTCAGCCAGGCATTTATTACCTATCAGTGAAGGATAATAACAACCATCAATGGAAAGAAAAAATTATAAAATTGCCTTAACGCTGTTATGGATGGGTATGCTACTGATGGCTTGTAATAAAGAGACGCCCATCACGCAACTTCCTATTGATAATGGTTCGAAGAAAGCATTAATTCTTTGTGAAGGTAGCTTAGGCAATGGAAATGCATCCCTAACACAATACGATATAGACAGCCAGCAAGTAATAGAAGATGTGTTTTCTGCGATGAATCAGCAGCCTATTGGTGATATTTTGCAAAGTATTACACCTATCGGCAATCAGTTGTTTCTTTGTGTCAATAATTCAGATAAGCTATTAGTCGTAAATAAAATGACCTATGCTTTAGAAGGTACATTATCTATACCCAAGCCTCGATACATCCTACCTATCAACGAATCGAAAGCCTATGTATCCACCTTGTTTAGTAACAAAGTTTATATCATCAATCCGAAAGCATTAACGATAGATGGAAGTTTCGAACTACCAACAAAAAACGCAGAGAACATGTTGATGTGGAATGACGCAGCTATATTATGTAGTTGGGATACTTCCAACAACAAAATTTATTTTATTGATACCGCTACTAATAAAATTGAAAAATCTTTGGAACTACCGGCAAAAGCACCACAAGAATGTTTGTTGGATAAGGAAGGTAAGCTTTGGGTGCTTTCGGGTGATGCGTATAATAAAATAGATGCTACGTTCTTACAGTTGGAACCTACAACCGGTCAAGTATTGAAGACTTTTAAATTTCCTGCAGCAACGGAGGTGATAAAACCCATTTTTAATCAAGCAAAAGACAGCCTTTATTTTATAGAAGTACAATATGATGGTACCCCAGCAAACAATGGAATTTATCGAATGAATGTGCAAGCCTCCTCGTTGCCATCGCAGCCATTTATTGCAGCTCAAAGCTTTCAATATTTTTGGGGACTAGGTATTGAGCCATCATCAGGTAGTATTTGGGTAGGAGACCCTAAAGGTTTTACCCAGAAAGGCGTTGTATCCATTTACCAACCCAATGGTTCTAAGGTTAAAGAATTTAAGACAGGTGTAGGGCCTTCTCGTTTCTATTTTAAATAGTAGGAGCACTTAGTTATTTTTATCCGATTATGTGCCTTCAAATGAATAAATTGTTGAACCTAAAGTTCTCTTTTTTCAATACCAATTTACAGTTGGCGCTACTGATGTTTTTCATAGTTCCCCTATCGGTAGTGGCACAAATAAATACAGATACGTTACAAGAAGTGTTGATTAAGGATAAAAAGCAATCCAATACAAGTCATGATATCAAGCTCAAGGAGTTTGCTACCGGCCAACAAATCATTACGCTTGATAGTTCTTTATTGCAGCAATATAAAATGCAACAGGTCTCTCAATTACTACAGCAGCAACTGCCTGTATTTATTCGTAGTTATGGGATGAATAGTATGGCTACATTGAATTTCAGAGGTTCTTCGGCGGCACAGTCACAAGTTGTTTGGAATGGAGTGCCTATACAAAATGCAGCATTGGGTATTGCTGATATGTCTTTGTTTCCTGTAAGTATGATGAATCAAGTACAAGTACTGTATGGAAGCTCTTCTGCATTATTAGGTAGCGGAAATGTAGGTGGTGCCTTATTGTTGGAGAGCGAATCCCCAAAATTTGATACTACTGTTTCCATAAAAGGAGAAGCCAGTTTAGGCTGGGGTAGTTTCCATCAATATCAAGCGGCAGC
>CALMXV010000200.1 GCA_937871155.1 uncultured Taibaiella sp.
ACAGAAATTGAAGAGTTGGAAAACTACGGCATCACAAAAATCTACTCTCCGGATGATGGTCGTGCTATGGGTTTAGAAGGAATGATTTTAGACTTATTACACAAAAGCGATTTTCCTACAGGCAATCAATTAAATGGTGAAGTAGGACATCTACACGACCGTGAAGCAAAGTCAATAGCAAGATTAATATCTGCAGCTGAAAATTTCCCGGAGCTACCAGAGACTAAAGCAATGCTTCAGAAAATTGCTTCTCAAGCTAAAGAAAGTTCTTCTCCGGTATTAGGAATTACAGGTACTGGCGGTGCCGGTAAAAGCTCTTTGGTAGATGAAATTGTAAGACGTTTTTTATTAGATTATAAAGACAAAGCGATTGGCATAATCTCAGTAGATCCTTCGAAGCGTAAAACGGGCGGAGCTTTACTAGGTGACCGAATTCGAATGAATGCTATTCGGAGTAATAGAGTCTATATGCGCTCTATGGCTACAAGACAAAGCAACTTAGCCGTATCAAAATATATTCATGATGCAGTCAATATCCTTAAAGCAGCTCAATATGATTTAATCATTTTAGAAACCTCAGGAATAGGACAAAGCGATACTCAGATTACTGACTACTGCGACTTGAGCATGTATGTGATGACACCGGAATACGGGGCTGCTACACAGTTGGAGAAAATAGACATGCTCGACTTTGCCAATATTGTAGCCATCAACAAATTTGATAAACGAGGCGCAATGGATGCACTTCGTGATGTAAAAAAACAATATCAACGCAATCATAAGCTGTTTGAAAAAGCAGCAGACAGCATGCCGGTATTTGGAAGTATAGCCTCTCAGTTTAACGACCCCGGGACGAATACTCTATATCGTGCATTGATGGATATCATTGTAGAAAAGACTGGCGCCGATTTAAAATCTAACTTCCATGCTAGTGAGGAGATGAGTGAAAAAATCTTCATTATCCCACCGGCTAGAACCCGCTACCTGAGCGAGATTGCAGAGAACAACCGTGGATATGATAAGCGAGCAAACGACCAAGCAACTATTGCTCAAAAACTATTTAGTATTCATAAGACAATGGATACAATAGAGTCTATGAAGTTGGAAGATCAAGACCGTATTCTAAAAGAATTACAACAAGTATATCATAAACTTTCCTTAGAGATAGACCCGAAAAACTTGGAACTACTCAAAAATTGGGAAGCCAAAAAGAAACATTATAACGACGAGTATTATGTGTTTAAAGTAAGAGACAAAGAACTGAAGATAAAAACACATAGTGAAAGCCTTTCTCATACTCAGATTCCCAAAGTGGCAGTACCAAGGTTTGAAGCATGGGGTGAAATATTAAAATGGGTATTGACCGAAAACTTCCCTGGTGAGTTTCCTTATGCAGCAGGTATTTATCCTTTCAAAAGAGAAGGAGAAGATCCTACGCGTATGTTTGCCGGTGAAGGCGGACCTGAGCGCACCAATAAACGATTCCACTATGTTTCCAAAGGCTTGCCTGCAGCTCGTTTAAGCACAGCGTTTGATAGTGTTACTCTTTATGGTCAAGACCCAGACCACCGTCCGGATATCTATGGTAAAATTGGTAATTCAGGCGTGAGTATTCCTACCTTGGATGATGCTAAAAAGCTTTATAGTGGGTTTAATCTTGCAGACCCTAAAACCTCTGTGAGTATGACCATCAATGGTCCGGCTCCTACTATCTGTGCCTTCTTTATGAATGCCGCCATCGATCAGCAATGTGAACTTTATATCAAACAACAAGGACTTGAAGAAACAGTAAATAAAAAAATTGAATCCATCTACCAAGCAAAAGGAATAGCTCGACCGTACTATTCTGCCAATGTAGGTGTTGGTAAAAACGCTGAAGGAAAGCAAGGCGAGCTACCAGAAGGCAATGACGGACTAGGACTCATGCTATTAGGTGTTACGGGAGATCAAGTGTTGCCAGCAGAAGTGTATCAAGAGATAAAAGCAAAAACCTTAAAAGTGGTTCGTGGTACAGTGCAAGCGGATATTTTGAAGGAAGACCAAGCACAGAACACCTGTATCTTCTCTACCGAATTTTCATTACGTGTGATGGGCGATGTACAGCAATATTTTATTGATAAAGGAGTTCGTAATTTTTATTCGGTTTCTATTAGCGGCTACCATATTGCAGAGGCAGGTGCAAATCCAATCTCTCAGTTAGCATTTACGATATCTAATGGCTTCACATTTGTTGAATATTATTTAAGTCGAGGAATGCATATAGATGATTTTGCACCAAACTTATCGTTCTTCTTCAGCAATGGGGTGGACCCGGAATATTCAGTAATTGGAAGAGTGGCTCGTCGTATATGGGCGAAAGCTATGAAGTATAAATATGGAGGAAATGAACGGAGCCAAATGTTGAAATATCATATCCAGACAAGCGGACGTTCTTTACATGCACAAGAGATTGACTTTAATGATATCCGCACTACCTTACAAGCCTTATATGCTATCTACGACAATTGTAATTCCCTTCATACCAATGCCTACGATGAAGCGATTACCACCCCAACGGAAGAGAGTGTTCGTAGAGCAATGGCAATACAACTTATCATCAATAAAGAACTTGGCTTGGCTAAGAATGAAAACCCTTTACAAGGCTCATTTATTATAGAAGAGTTAACGGATTTAGTAGAAGAAGCCGTGTTGATTGAATTTGATAAAATCACCGAAAGAGGAGGGGTACTTGGAGCAATGGAAACCATGTACCAAAGAGGAAAGATTCAAGAAGAAAGCTTGTACTATGAAACTCTAAAACATACGGGAGAATATCCTATTGTTGGCGTTAATACTTTTTTAAGTGCTACTGGGTCAAAAACCATTATTCCGGCAGAAGTGATTCGCTCTACTACAGAAGAAAAAGAATTTCAAATTGAAAATGTACATAGCTTATGGGCACGAAGTGGTGATGTAGGACAAGAAATGCTCCATCGTTTACAGCAAAAAGCTATTCACAACGAAAATATATTTGAGGAATTGATTGAAACAGTTAAGTATTGTTCTCTGGGTCAGATTACCCAAGCACTATTTGAAGTGGGTGGACAGTATAGAAGGAATATGTAGATGGAAGCGTAAGTATGAGGCGTAGGTAATGTACAAAGGTTCTTGTGCCACTCAAATGATAACACCAACAACAACAGAATTTAAAATGAAAGGTAACATATGTCTTGTCCTGAAATAGGTTTACACAAAAAAGTGTAAAACATGGACAAAAAAATCTAATGTTGTCCGGTAAAAAATAGGATGCCCTAGACGCATCGCATGGATAGCGTGT
>CALMXV010000201.1 GCA_937871155.1 uncultured Taibaiella sp.
TGCTTCAGGCTTAGCGGTTGTTGTAGGTTTTTGTATTCTTATATTACCACTATTAAAAGTGAATTTTTCAAAAAAACATCAATAGGTTATTTAATAGAATTGTAAACAAAATATTGTATTTTGAAAGATGCTAAACATGAAAATTGGCTATATCATTTTATATGTAGCTGACCAAAATGAAAGTACCCAGTTTTATAAAACACTTTTACAAAAGGAACCCTGCTTGGTGGTGCCTGGTATGACGGAATTTTTGCTTTCAGATAGCCTTAAGTTGGGTTTAATGCCCAATGACGGTATCGCTAAGATTCTCAAGTCAGTTACTCCTCATCCTTCATTAGGCAAGGGTATTCCTCGATGTGAATTATATTTTTATACAGACAGTTTAGAAGTTTCATTTCTATTGGCAATAGAAAATGGAGCTACTTTAGTGAGTCCTATTGTATCAAGAGATTGGGGAGATACAGTTGGGTATCTTGCAGACAAAGATGGCCATATTATAGCACTAGCTCAGAAGGGCAATAACAAAGTATAACAACAAAAAAAGCTGTTCCAATTACGAAACAGCTTTTAGTATAAAGTTGATTTTTCTTATTGAAGTTGGAAGTTAATAGGCTGAGTGAAATATACTTTCACAGGAACCCCATTATTTTTACCAGCTTTCCAATTGGGCATTTTCTTTATCACACGCATTGCTTCTTCATCACAGCCTCCACCAATTCCTTTGATAACCTTTACATCAGATACGGAGCCATCTTCATTCACTACAAATTTTACCGATACGCGACCTTGAATATTGTTCTCTTTGGCAAAATCAGGATAACGAAGATTTTTTTGTAAGAAATCTTTCATATCTACAGAAGGTTCTGGCATTTGAGATACATAAGTAAATATCTGTGGTGGTGGTGGTGCTTCTACAACACCTGTTCCTGTACCTGGATTATCTACAATACCTGGGTCAATACCGGTTACATCTCCTTCTTGAGTTTTCACACCAGCAGCAGCTTCTTTAAGCTCTTTAACTTCCGCCGGTTTCTCATCTTCTTTTACTTCCTCATCTTTTTTAATTACCGGAGGAGTAAACTTCACTGTGGGTTTCACTGGTGGCGGTGGTTCAGAAGGTGGTGGCGGTGGTGGTGGTTTTTTAGGATCAATAGGTGGTGGCTCTGCTAAGGTTACTTCCTTTGTCATGGCAATAGGTTTTATTGCTTCTTTAGGTTTTATGTTGGAAATAACAGCATAAGCACCCACAGCTACACCTATTCCGGCAATCACCAGTAGAGAACGCATGGCACGTTTCGGATAATTTTTCCGTAACTCATAGCCTCCGTATTTTTTATTACGACCTTCAAAGAGGATATCTAGATAGTCGCTTTTGAGAATTTTATTATTGTCCATGGGTTGTTTCAAATTTTGTGCTTAGGATAAAAGAAAGATGCTTGTATAAAACATTTTCCATAATCCTCTTGCAGGATTTCTTAAATCTATTAAGGTGCACCAACGTTAGCACTTTCGGTGATATCAATAAACTCTTTATCTACCGGTGTAATGTCAACAATAGCGTAGATTTTCACGTCGTTAATACTCATCTCATCTAAGATGTTTACTAAATCTTCATAGGTACTGTTATCATCAGGCTTAATTAATACAGTAAGCTTATCTGATGCGGCTAATGCTCCTTGTTGTCTTAGTTCTTGGACTTTCTTTTCTTTATTGATGATTACATCACGAATGCCACCAGTAGGTTTAAAATAAGTAACCTGAACGTTGGGTGGATTGTTAGGATCATCTGCTAATCCTTCATAGTAATAGATACGATGGTCTTTACTAAGCAACACGGTGAGTGCTGTACTAGCTTTGATTTTACTTTCATTTTCCGGTTTAAGATTTTCATCTTTAAACGGCATGTTTATTTCCATGGTTTTGGGCTTAGACATTGTAGTTGTAAACATGAAAAATGTTATCAACAAGAATCCTAAATCCACCATCGGAGTAAGATCCACGCGGGTGGAAAGTTTTTTACCTTTCTTCCCGCCTTTCCCTTTTTTGCCGCCACCACCGGAGACATCCATTTCTGCCATGGCTGAATAGTTTTATTTTGTTATTTAAATATTGTTTTGACTAATTACTTTTTGAAAATTTGATTGAAATTTTTTAATAATGCTAATTCAAAAATTCATTTTGTAGTTTAATTTTCTTTCGGTTTTCTACCCATGCTTGCTTCGTATGCTGCTGTACCTTGAGGGATAGCTTTTAGCCCTGTAATAAGATTAAACTTGAAA
>CALMXV010000202.1 GCA_937871155.1 uncultured Taibaiella sp.
TAAGTCGATGGTATCTCCATCTTTAATGCCGATAACTTTATATGAAGTAGAGGTGTTTTTATGTTTGTTGGCAGTTTGAGCATTTGCCTCATCATTGATTAAAAGTAAAAGTAAAAAAGTGAAGCAAGAAATTAAGCTACTAGTCAGATGTTTGCTATTAAGTTGCAGTTGCATGATTGTTAGATAACCATTTTAGGAGAGCACTACTAAGTGAAGTTGAGATGGTAAACATCCGTTTTATTTCTTTGGATATTCCGTATTTCAAAACCACCTTCTTCCGGTATTTTTTCTATTAAGTCAAAAGATAGACAGTCTTTAGGAAGCCCTTTAAAAATTAGTGTAAAATAAGAAGTTTCACTTGCTTCAACAAAAGTCCAGGTTGGAAATAAACTAATACCATCCACATGTAAAAGCTCGCTCCTATGCGTGGATTCCTTAGCAAACAAAAATGTAGATTTCCAAATTCTAATACTTATATCCTCCATCCATCCTATAAAACTACCATGTACGATTACTTGAGATTCTTCCTCTGTTTGGATGAGTAAATGATGCGTGAAATCAGGCTTTATTTTTATTGACGGGTCTTTTATGACTCCCATGTTCTTGTTGGTTTAAAAGTATTTTTTCAAAGGCAATGCTGATGTTTTTAAAGTTCTTCAAGGTGTAGTCTATCCCGTAAAAAAGGTTTAATGTATTGCCAATAATCGCCGCCTAATTCTAGCACAACAGTATGTGTCATATTAGGCTGCGCTATAATAGTACAAGTATTACCTGAATTATTAATTGCCTGTTGAGTAGGGATAACGTTATTAGTCCATGTTGCACCGGTAGAAGCATCTGTTTCTTTTGCATGGAATAGTAATACGGGTGAGTCAAATATATCATAGTGTAATGTTCCTTGTTGACTAGCAGGATCATCATTAATCAGAGTGGCTCCGGTAGCAATTGAGCCTTGAGTTTTGCTGGAGTATCCTATATAGTCGTTACTTCCAAAAGATGCATCATATTCAATAGCATTTATTAAAGAAAGCCCTCCACCTGCAGAGCCTCCAAACACAATGATTCTACTAGTGTCAATAAAATAAGTAGTAGCATTTTTCTTTAAGAATCGAATTCCGTTTTGAATGTCTTCCAACGCACACTGTGCCGCATAAAGTCTAAATTGAGGATTTTGATTGCCTCCGTTTTGAGTAAGCCTATAGTTTAATGAAGCGCAGATATAGCCAGCCTTTGAATAGGAGTAAGCTTCATTTTGCCAAGCATTTTTATCTCCATTAGAATAACCACCTCCATGTATCATAACCAGTAAAGGTTGCTTCTTGTTTGCCGTGGCATTGGGTGGTAGATATATATCCATTTTAGCTGTCAAAGATGCTTGCTTTATTTCAGTTTGCTTGGTGTTTTCAGAGGTATATTGTAGTTGTTGGAAATTGGGTCGAGTCGTGTAAGCGATTTCTATAACCTGAATGTCTGTTTTTTCATAAAGCATTGAATCGTATAGCCCAGTTGATATCTGAACTGGTACATCATTCGTTTCTTTTTTACAACTGTATAGGAAAAAGAAGATACAAAGAGTGGTAAGGATAGTTTTATTCATGAGTTATGTTTTATAGTTGAATAATGATTGTTGAAGATTAGTACACTTGTGAACTTTGTTATGGAAATGAAATGGTGTGTATGCTGATAGATTTCAACAAATATCAATCCAAAATTTGTGCATTTCCTGTCTTTTTCAAAAGGTGTTTATGAATAGGTTATTTCCAATAAAAATTTCATGAAATCTAGTGATGATTTTTAGAGTTGCGATTGTGTATCATTATTTTTTTAGCACTTAAATAAATATGGAAAGTGTGTAATATAAATTTGTAATTTTATGCATACAAAAAGATTGAAAATTCAATTTATCTAAATGCTAAACTATTTATTATGGAAAAACACGCAATGTTGTTTCTTGCTGCAACAGGCAGAGAAGCAATGAAAACAGCAATTACATTCCTTAAAGGAAAAGAGGTTACAATTCTAGCTCAGTATGCAGATTTGGCTATTGAAATTCTTACAACAGAGAAATTTTTCAAGAGCCTCCCAAAGTCTAAATTGTTTACTTCAATTTTTGATGAACAAATTAATCCTAAAGAATTAAAGGGTAAAGAGGCAAAAGAAATTGCAGCTGCTTGGAACTTAAATTTTAAACCAACTACTCGAAGTCTTAAAAAAGCAGATACGAATAAAGGGATTTCTTGGGGAGATAAAAACTATGATGCCCCTCGCCACTCAGAAATTTCGGAAGATTTTTTTTTAGAGACAATAGAAGCTCATAAAATCAAAATAGTTAAACCAATTTCAAGAGGGAGCAAAAAAAAGTCGCTTTCAGAAGCTGATTTTTCGCAATTAGAAGATGCCATCTTCGCAAAAACTAAAGACCTTACAAAGGTGTATCATCTATCGCGGTTAGCAGTACTTCAACCAGCGCTAAAAGAAACTATTCTGAATCTTCCTGAAGATACCATCACACAACTTTTTAAAGCTAACCGAAGCGAAAGGAGTAGCATCAGAGGTGTTGCTGCTGAAGAAAGCTGCTGGAAGATGAATGGAGAAATATCCGTAGGGGTGGTATTTGTAGAGTCGTCAAGGAGTGGCGGTCCCACGTTTAC
>CALMXV010000203.1 GCA_937871155.1 uncultured Taibaiella sp.
TAATGATAACTACGGATAAGGTATATGAAAATCCCGAACGTGGCTTACCCTTTCAAGAGGAAGATGCTTTGGGCGGGCACGACCCCTACTCGGCTAGTAAGGCTGCAGCTGAAATTGTGATTAGCTCCTATAGAAGATCTTTCTTTCATCCGGATGCTTATGAGAAACACCAAAAATCAGTGGCTTCTGTAAGGGCCGGAAATGTAATTGGTGGCGGCGACTATTCTGATGATCGTATCATTCCGGATATCGTAAGAGCGATAGAAAGATTAGAACCGGTGAAGCTTCGCAATCCTCAATCGGTGCGCCCATGGCAGCATGTATTGGAGCCTTTAGCAGCTTATTTGTTGCTAGCGGCGAAGATGCAACAGGAGCCACGACGTTTTGCTACGGCTTATAACCTAGGGCCTTCCAAAGAGGATGAATTAAGTGTAGAAGCCCTTACCAAAATATTTATTGATGCCTACGGCAATAAAGTGTCTTACGAAATAGAGCCTTCAGCGACTCCTCTACATGAAGCGAACTTGCTTTTGTTGGATAGCACCAAAGCACACCAAGAATTGCAATGGCAGCCGAAACTCAATGCTACAGAAGCCATCCGCTGGACTTCAGCGTGGTATGCCGACCGCAGCCAGTCAGCAGCAGATAAATGTACGTCTCAAATAAAAGCCTATTTTGAACGTTAGTATCTTCACTTGTAAATATTATTCTCTTGTTTCAATTTACATCACTTCCTTTACCACAAGCTCAGTTAATCTCCTTACCTTCCTTCAACGATGCACGAGGTAATTTTACTAAAACCTTTCATCAAGGAACGTTTCAAGAACAAAGGATAAATTTTGAATTGAAAGAAAGTTATTTTTCAATTTCAAAGAAAGATGTAATTCGTGGAATGCATTTTCAAATTCCTCCATACAAACATGCGAAGATTGTATTCTGCCCTAAAGGAGCTATACTGGACGTGATTGTAGATATCCGAAAACAATCGCCGTCTTATGGCAAATACTATGCAGCAGAACTTAGCGAAACCAATCATCAAGCCTATTATATTCCGGAGGGTTTTGCTCATGGATTCATGGCTTTGACGGAGGGTGCCATTACCTACTATCTTGTATCTTCTATGTATAGCCAGCCACATGATACCGGAATACGGTATGATAGTATTGGGTATGATTGGGGTATAAAAAATCCCCTTCTTTCTGAAAGGGATTTGTCGTTTATTTCTTTTAAAGAATTTGAATCTCCGTTTTAATCCGGTTTGTTTTTTTTAATGCTTTTAAGATTGGATTTTTCTTGTGGTTTATCACGACGATGCTCCTTAAGTGCTTTGTCAATCAACCATTCCAATTGACCATTCACACTACGAAACTCATCAGCAGCCCATTTTTCAATAGCCTTATAGGTAGCTTCATCGATGCGTAAAACAAATGATTTCTTCGTAGCCACGTCTATAGATTTATTGATATAAGGTGCCAGTATTTAAAACGGGTTGTGCGCCTTTCTCACCACAAAGTACTACCATTAAGTTGCTCACCATAGTTGCTTTTTTATCTTCATCTAAGGCAACGATTTCTTTTTTGCTCAACTGTTCCAAAGCCATTTCTACCATTCCTACAGCCCCTTCTACTATTTTATATCTTGCGGCTACGATAGCGGTTGCTTGCTGGCGTTGAAGCATGGCACCGGCTATCTCTTGTGCATAGGCAAGATGGCTGATGCGGGCTTCCCAAATTTTAATACCTGCTGTTGCCAAGCGCTCATGGAGTTCTTTTTCCAATAGTTCATTTACTTTTTGCCCACCGTCGCGTAGTGTGATAGTAGCTGTTTCATCTTCTATATTATCATAAGCAAAGCTAGATGCTAGGTTTCGAACAGCCGCTTCGCTTTGTGTTTTTACATAGCCAAGATAATCGGCTACATCATAAGAGGCTTTATAAGTATCGGCTACTTGCCAAACGATAACGGCTCCAATTTCAATCGGGTTTCCCATCTTATCGTTTACTTTTAAGGTAGGCGTAGCAAGGTTTTGAGCTC
>CALMXV010000204.1 GCA_937871155.1 uncultured Taibaiella sp.
AATGGTTGCTATCGTACAGATACTTTACAAGTTTATTATAGTGTGTTTGTACCAAATGCCGGTCCTGATTTTAATACTTGCGTTGGTACCCCTGTTACCTTTAATAGTAGTGTATCTCCTATGAGTAGTGCCTTTAAATATCAATGGACTCCTGCTACTGGTTTGAATTTTGATACCTTGCTGCAACCAACATTTATGCCTACTACTCCTGGCACTTATACCTTCACACTTTCAGTTGACTCTGTAGCATGTGCTAAAACAGATTCGCTAGTAGTGGAAGTATTACCTGATAATATCTTTATTGCAGATACTACCATTTGTAAAGGAGATGTAGTACGTGTAAATGCATTAGGAGATCCTCGTTTTACCTATAATTGGACGCCTTCAATCGGATTGTCAAATCCTAATATTGTAGATCCAATAATTACAACAGATACTACGAGAACCTATATCGTAACAGCTAGCTATCCTAATTGCCCTACCATTTCCAAACAATATAATGTGAAAGTAGAACCGATTCCTAGTGTGAGCATTGGTGGAGATATAGATAAATGTCAGTGGGACGATAAGTTTATTGCTTCAACTGTTACCCCAAGTTGGTATCCAAACTACATCTATCAATGGAGTACTGACCCTGCTGGAGGAGGCATGTCAAGTACCAACACGCCTAACATTACCTTTACAGGTCAGCAAGATGTAGAGTTAAAGCTCATCGTTCGTACCCCAGTTGGTTGTTTAGATTCAGCAGTAGTAGATGTAGTAGTTCATCCAGGAAACTTCTCTTCTATCTCTCCAGCACTAATAGATATTTGTCCGAATACAAATGTGCCAATAAAGATTACCGGTGGTAAATATTTTTCTTGGGTTCCTTCTAGCTTCATAAATGATAGCACTAGTAATGATGTAATATCTAGCCCTATAACTGATATGTTTTATACAGTTTATGTTACAGATTCTTTTGGATGTAAAGACACTTTGACTACTTCCATTTATGTACACCCTGCTGCTACTTTAGATGCAGGACCAGACATAAATATTTACCCTGGAGATACTGCATTTTTAAGCACTTCTGGAAACTCGTTATATCATCAATGGTTTCCTCCACAAGGCTTAAGTGCTACAAACATTGCTAACCCGTTAGCAACTCCTACTGTTAATACTCGTTATTTTGTAACCGGTACTACAGAGTATGGTTGTGTAGCTATTGATAGCGTAAATGTTTTAGTGAATCTAGAATCAGCTTTAGAAATGCCAAATGCTTTCACTCCTGGTGCTTCAGGTAGTAACAATACAATCAAGTTGATTAGAAGAGGAACAGCGACTTTGAAATCGTTAAGAATCTTCGATCGCTGGGGCACACTAGTATTCTCTACCACTAACATAGACGAAGGATGGGATGGTAAATTCAAAGGTTCCCCTCAACCAATGGGTGTGTATGTTTATACAGTAGATGCAGTTACCAATACGGGTCGCAGCTTCACTAAACAAGGAAACATTACCCTAATTCGATAAGAGTTTTTAGGTTTGTAATTTTAAAAGGAGCGGTTAAACAAATAACCGCTCCTTTCAATTGTAAAAACTTTTGAATAAATTTTATGGTTCTATTAAAGCCTCCCAAAACTCTGCTGCTCTTCGTGTGTGAGGAATAACAATGGTTCCCCCAACAATATTGGCTACAGCAAAAATTTCATATACTTCTTCTGTGGTCAATTGTTGCTCATAACACTTCTCTAAATGATATTTAATACAATCATCGCAACGCAATACCATACTGGCTACTAAGCCCAACATTTCTTTAGTTTTTGTACTCAAAGCACCATCCATATAGGTATTGGTGTCAAGATTAAAAAGTCGATTGATGACCTTGTTTTGTTTTCCTAAAATGATTTCATTCATCTTAGACCGATACGAATTGAAATCTTCTACTTGTTGTTTCATATTTAAATGATCTTGTGATACAATAAAAGTAGTCAGACCTTTTTGATTTTAGCAATTATTTTGAAAGCCAACAACAACACAGTATTTTCACGAAAAATCTACAACTACTATGCAAAGAGATACCGCCATATTTGATTTGATAAAAGAAGAATTAGAGCGCCAACGTGGAGGCTTAGAATTAATAGCTTCCGAAAATTTTACTTCTATGCAAGTAATGCAAGCCATGGGAAATGTGATGACGAATAAATATGCAGAAGGCTATCCCGGTAAACGTTATTACGGTGGTTGCGAAGTGGTAGATAAAAGTGAACAACTAGCTATAGACAGAGCAAAACAAATATTTGGTGTCAACTATGTAAATGTTCAACCTCATAGTGGGGCACAAGCTAATACTGCGATTTTCTTAGCTTGTTTACAACCCGGAGATACGATACTTGGACTTGATTTAGGGAGTAATAGCATAGGATGGGCTGTAATAAATTCTGTAATAGAAAAACAGTCCGAACGAATTTGGATAAAAATGGCAGGGAGTAGAATTATTCCGATGGATTCCGCTGTATTGGGAGATTTTGACAAAGGAAGTTCTATATTACAGACTGCTGAAAGAACTCATTTTAGAGGG
>CALMXV010000205.1 GCA_937871155.1 uncultured Taibaiella sp.
GCACCTTTATTTTGAAGACGGCTCCGGAAATAGCGTACAACTTGACCTTGATGGTTTAGGTAACCGACCGGATATTGTAATGAATCCGCTTGGTTCTACCATTTCTCCCAATCAAGATTACTTTCTGGCTGATGCTTCCAAATCATTTGCCCTTAGTAATTGCAGCAATTCTGGAGAATGGCTGCTTAGCGCCTGGTACGATGGGCAGGATGATGGCACTGGTGCCGGTGGACATATCTGGATGAAACTAAGCCCCAATGCAAATACCATGCAGTTTCGTGCTACTCCGGTGAGTACCTTGACAGGAAAGAAAAATACCTTATATCCCAATCCCGCAACCAACCAAATATTTATCAATGTTTCTACTGAATATACTATTTACAACCAGCAAGGGCAAAGGGTAATGAAAGGAAACTGTAACAAAGGGGAGGCAGTAGATATAACACAACTACCGATAGGTAATTATCTATTGCAAACAGAAAACGGAGACAGTTTTCAATTCACCAAACAATAAGGAGGCAAGATATGAAACAGTTAACACTCCTCCTTCTTATGTTAGTTAGCGCTTTAGGGCTATTGGCTCAAAGCAAACCCTTGTATATTGCTGATACTTCCATGTCATTCAGTAAACCCAAAGGCGGGATGGCAGCATTTTCTTCAATTTCGAATATAACACAATGTATCTATTACCATAGCGATTTTCCGGGGATGCCGATACAGGGGCAAATAACGGATGTCTATATCAAAATAAGTGCTGCGACTCCAAAAGGAGCAACCCTTAATGGGCTTACCGTAAAGATGAAACCAACAAGTTTATCCTACTTTTCTTATAACATTTATGGTGCAAACAATATTATAGAAACAGGTTTGACAACGGTTTTTTACGATAGCAATTATGTATTGAAAGATTCATTAGCCTATGGCGATTGGTGGCGGTTGACTCTTCCGGTGCCTTATACCTATTCCTTTGTATCCGGAGGGGATAGTGCCAGAAATTTATTGATAGAGTTCTCTCAGGATTCCAATAGGTATACTAGCAATTTTAATATCTTCTCATATAGTACAAATAACAATTTAAATAAATGGTTGGTAGCAACTTGAGTTTCCAATAGTTTAAGTATGGTTACTCCTACACCACTGTCTATGCTTATCGGTTTTAATCCCAAACCAGATCCTCCATTGGGTATTCAAGCTACCGAAGTAGAAAGGGTAACAATCTTCCCCAATCCGGCAAGCCGCCTTATCTACTTTAGTCATAGCGGCAGCTATACCATCAGCACCCTTCAAGGTGCAATAGTGCAGCAAGGTGAGGGAGATGTCGCCAATATCGCCAGCTTCTCTCAAGGGTTATACTTAGTGCAGCTAACTACTAAAAATGGGAAACGGCTGGTGGGGCGGTTTTTGAAGGAATAGCATGCAGACATTAACAAAACAGAGGCTGTCCTAAAAGTTGGGTAGCCTCTAACTTTTTATATTTCCTTTTGTTTCCCTCTGATAGCGTTTTCAAAAAATACAAGCCTCAGACGAATCATCTAAGCATTCAGCTATTGCCTTATGTTTATAACCCAATACCTTCACCATTTCTATCTTACATATCCGAACTTAGCCCCCAATTGCAACATCACATCCGTACCAAGATTGCTACCGCCCCAATTGTCCAGATAACTATAACCAATTCCAAAATCAATGCCCATATATAAATGTTGAGTTGGTCTTAAATTTAATGAGTTGGTTATAATAACTCCCAATTTCAAATGATTGACTGCATCAGTACGCTGATCGATGGGCACCTGAGAATAAAGTATCTGTCCGCCCGAAAAGCTACTGTCAATTCTAAATTGAGTAGTCACCTTATCTGCAGAACCAATACCTAAAACAACATTAGCACCTGCTGCATAGCTTACCTTTTTATTGGCTCCGTTAGGATATATTTTGAAACCGGGATAAACATAAAACATCCCTTTACCATTATAAGTCATACTTTGCGAGTTAGGATAGTAAGGTGTTTGATAATTATATCCCATAGTACTATAACTTCCGTTACTTGTATGAAATGCGTAGCTGATGGGCAATACAACGCTTACGATTCCTTTTTTATCCATAAACAATTCTGCACCGGCACTCACTCCGATATTTTCTTCAGTAACATGTAAGGGACTCGCATATAAAACAAGTTTTGCGTTAGGCAGCGTTCTTTTTGAGGAAAGGATGTCTGTGTTCGTCTCTTGTGCTTGCGCTTGCCAACAGCCAATTGCCAGAACGCCAGATAAAAGCAGTTTCTTCATAGGTGTGTTAAATTTTTGATGTGCTTATTAAACGAGCTAGCTATAAGTTTATTGTAGCTACTTCATTGAGAATAGCTACTGTTTAAAAAAACGTCAAACATAAATT
>CALMXV010000206.1 GCA_937871155.1 uncultured Taibaiella sp.
CTCCATATCAAAGGCTTTGTAGGAAAACCTGAAGCCGCCACTCGTACTCGTGGTATGCAATTCTTTTTTGTCAACAATCGTTTTATTCGAAATAACTACCTACATCATGCGCTGGTAGCGGGCTACGAAGGATTGCTAGAAAAGGAACATTTTCCTTTTTATGTACTCTTTTTAGAAACGGACCCCAAACGTGTAGATGTCAATGTGCATCCTACCAAGCAAGAAGTAAAGTTTGAAGACGATAGATTGATGTACACTTATCTCAATGCAGCAGTCAAACATTCTTTGGCTCGTTATAACATTGCACCATCTTTAGACTTCACCTTAACCCCCGAAATCACCCAGCTTTCTTCTGTCAACATCCCACAAACACAACAACAGCGTAGCGATACCGAGAAGGGATATTTGTTCAATACCTTTAGCCAGCGCAATCAAGCCCATGTAGTAGAACATCAACAAAGCCGTAGTGATTGGAAAAAATTATACGAATCGGCACAGCAAATTGCACCGTCAAACCTACCCACTTTACCATCTCAAGAAACCCTTTATCAAGCAACCACTCCGGTCCAGATAAGCCATGATGCAAAAGCTATTTTATTGCAAGAACCTTATCTGGTCAGTACTGTTAAATCCGGTTTTTTGTATGTTCATTGTCAGCGTGCACAAGAGCGTATATGGTATGAGCGCTTAAGTACTGAAAGAGAAGAAGGCGTAGTAACTTCACAAAGATTACTGTATCCCATACAGCTTTCCTTAGGAGCCTCAGATGCTGTATTGCTACATCAAATCATAGAAGAGTTGCAGCGTCATGGTTTTGATATTGAGCCTTTCGGCAAACAAGATTTTATCATTCATGCGACACCGACAGTCTTACAAACCGGAGAGGTACAAGCGGCTGTGGAAGAAGTCTTAGAAGAGCTAAAAAACGATGCCAACGCCACTGATAAATTTGCTGAAAAAATCATCAATAAACTTGCAAAGAAATTAGCGACAACTACACAAGCATTGCGTATACAAGAAGCACGGCAAGCCTTGATAGATGAGCTTTTCGCTTGTGCTCAACCCGAATATACACCCGAAGGGAAAAAGATTTTCACCATTATACGCCCTGAGGATGTTCGAAAATTATTGGATGCCTAACGCTTGCTAATACTCTCTGATTGGAATTACATGAAAGAATTCCCGAAAGATTATAACTTCACCTTTCATTTTTAGATATGTCTGCATTAAAATTTTACCCGCTAACGGTTAAGGATATTACCACTGAAACTCAAGAGTGTGTATCCGTAGCTTTTGAAATACCTATTGAATTGAAAGAACAATTTCAATTTACCGCAGGTCAATACTTGACGTTTAAGCAACAAATCAATGATGCAGAAATAAGACGTTCCTACTCTATTTGTGTAAGTCCTAATGATGGAGAGTTGCGTGTTGCCATTAAAAAAATGGAACAAGGAAAATTCTCCGGTTTTATTCATGATCAATTAAAAGTAGGTGACGTAGTAGAGGTAATGCCTCCTATGGGAAGATTTAGCCCTAAATTAGATACTCAATCCTCTAAAAACTATTTGGCAATTGCTGCCGGTAGCGGAATCACACCGGTAATGAGCATTATGAAAACCATTTTGCAAAATGAGCCAAACAGCCGGTTTACGCTTATCTATGGCAATAAAAACCGTAATACCATCATCTTCAGAGAAGCCATTGAAGCATTAAAAAATAGCTTTATGAGCTACCTGAGGGTGTATCATGTACTTAGTAGAGAGATGATGGATGTACCCTTATTTAATGGAAGAATAGATGCAGAAAAAATAAAAGCTTTTAGCCAAACACTAACCCCCATACAGCATATTGATGAAGCCTTTATTTGTGGACCAGAAGAAATGTTGCTTGCTGCGAGAAATCAATTAATCGACCTCGGATTAGCATCTGAGAAAATCCATATTGAGCTATTCACATCACCTGACCAACCCAAACCCAAACATGATGAATGGGTGAAAGAGCATCAAGCAGACAACCATAAAACTAGTAAAGTGACGGTTACCGTTGATGGTGCCACTCTTGAAATGGACTTAGGTTATAATAGTGATAGTATCCTAGATGCTGCATTGAAGCATGGAGCCGACTTGCCGTATGCCTGCAAAGGTGGTGTATGCAGCACTTGTAGAGCTAAATTAATAGAGGGAGAAGTGGTAATGGAAAATAATTACGCTTTAGAAAAAGATGAGGTAGCCAAAGGGTATATCTTGACTTGCCAATCGCATCCAGTAACAGAGAAGGTTGTGGTGGACTTTGATATACGATAACTACATAAATAACTAGACAATACTTGATGGAAGAAGTATTTTTTCAAGACCAAAGTTTCAACAACATCAACCTGCTACAAAAAGGCGAATACGACAACTGTAGCTTCAACCAATGTGATTTTTCTAACTCAAACCTTTCGGGATATAAGTTTACTGATTGCCTTTTTAATAGCTGTAATTTAAGCTTAACCAAACTAGATAAAACCACCTTTCAACAAGTACATTTTAAAAATAGCAAGCTACTCGGACTACGTTTTGATACTTGTAATGAGTTTGGGCTCTCCTTTAGTTTTGAGGGTTGTCAACTCAATCATGCCTCTTTCTATAAAACCAAAATCAAAAAAACAATTTTCAAAAATTCGCAACTAGAAGCAGTGGATTTTGCAAATGCCGTATTGACAGAAGCTGTCTTTGAAAACTGTGATTTAACACAAGCAGTTTTCGACCAAACCCACTTAGAGAAAGCAGACTTCAGAACAGCCACCAACTATACAATAGAACCTGAAAACAACACCATAAAAAAAGCAAAATTCTCTCTACAGGGCGTTGTAGGGCTTTTGGAGAAATATAATATTGTCATTGAGCCCTAAGCCATACCCTTTATAAAGAATGGCAGCCACTCAATATGGTAAATAAACCATAACACATGAACAGCCACCAAACACAAGTATTAAAAGCAGACCAATTTCGAAGGCTACATCAATCGGACAAACTGCTCATTCTTCCTAATATTTGGGATAGCCTTGGTGCGAGGTTGCTAGAAAGCTTACAGTATCCCGCGTTAGCCACAGCTAGTGCTTCCATAGCTTATACCCATGGATTTCAAGATGGAGAAAACCTACCACTTTCTGAGTTGCTCTCCCTCTTAACCACCATAGCACAAAGCAGCAGCCTGCCGATAACAGCGGATATAGAAAGTGGCTATGCAGCAAGCAACCATCAACTAGAAGAAAATATTAAAGCATTTATTGCTACAGGTATCGTAGGCATTAATATAGAAGACACAGATAAAAGCACCCACCAACTCTACCCAATCACACATCAATGTGAGCGCATACAAATTATAAGGAAAGCGTCTGATGAACTGGGCATTCCATTATTTATCAATGCTCGAACGGATGTGTTTATCCATGGTGACAATAAATCAGTAGAAACAAAACTAAATGAAGCAATAAATAGGGGACTTGCTTATAAACAAGCCGGTGCCGACGGAATATTCCCTATTGCACTACGTCAGCAAGCAGCCATCGAAACACTAGTTAAAGAACTTCAATTGCCCATTAACCTATTAGCCATACCGGGTATTCCTGATTTTGATGCGTTGAAAAAAATCGGAGTGGCAAGGGTCAGCCTAGGACCTGGTTTTTTAAAAATTGCCATCCAAGCCATGAAGAAACTTGCTGAGTCACTGAAAAATGAAGAAGGACTCAACGCTATCATTGAAAATGAAATCACTTCTGACTATTTAAAAAACTTAGTACACTAATAAAATCAATCAAAACTATGAGCAATAGAATACTTGTAAAGGATAAAGAACCCAATGCCTTTAAAGCAATGATGTCATTGGAAAATTATTGTCAAAGCACTCCAATTTCGCCCATCTTAAAAGAGCTTATCAAAATTAGAGCCTCTCAATTAAATGGCTGTACCTATTGTTTGGATATGCATACGGAAGACGCGATTAATAAAGGTGAAAGTTCTCGAAGAATCTACTTATTAAGCGCTTGGAAAGAATGTCCTCTTTTTACTGAAGAAGAAAAAGTGGCGCTGCAATTGACTGAGGAAATCACACATATTTCTCAAAATGGTGTATCCGAAAATACTTATCAGCAGACCATACATTTTTTTGGCGAACAAACAACCGCACAGTTAATCATGCTGATAGTTACCATCAATGCTTGGAATAGAATATCTATCGCTAGCAATGCTGTTTACAAACC
>CALMXV010000207.1 GCA_937871155.1 uncultured Taibaiella sp.
TTTACCTTTCCGTTATCTTCCATGTGGATGTTTGCTACACGCCCTACCTGCATGCCTTTCACCAATACAGCTGATGAGTTTTGAATCCCTTGTACATTGTCGTAGTAAGCATAATATTCGTTTTCACCGGAAAAGATATTAGCACCTTTAAGAAAATAAAAGCCTGCAAAAAAGATGATGATGGAAGCCGATACTAATAACCCGATACGCCCTTCTTTAGATAATATCATAAATGCTTTTGTTCGATTTGAAGTGACAAAAATAGGCTAAACAAAGGAAATGTCTGGATGAGTTTACTGTCCTAAGCTAAGAAAGGTAAATCAATCGAGGTCGATAAAAATGCTACTGAGAAAATCAGTTGAGGGTAGCAGATAACAACTATCTATGGGCTTAGATACACTAGCTACAAAAAGCTCAATAGCAGTACTGTTGATGAATGGAGCGTCGCAAGGATGCTTCATCGGAGTGGTGCAGCCGGCTACCCAAAAAAGTCTCCTTTGAGGACCAGAAATCGGTTCCTAAGGAAAAATACCATATTGGCTTCGGACTGCCTTCAATATTCCAAGCAGCATCTAAACGAATAAAATAACCCAGCAACATGGTACGCAACCCCACTCCATAGCCTACACCAATATCCATACGCGGTGGTGCTACCGTTACCGATACTGAATTGCTTTGACCCGCTACTTGGTACTGTGGGAAGGTATAGCTACGTTGTTCATTATCATCCGTCGGTATCCAACCATTCCATGCGTTGCCTACATCTAAGAAGCCTACGAGTTGTAGGTTTTTAAGGGTGGCGTTTTGAATAGGTCGCTTTACAAAATAGGGCAGCACAGGCACTCGCAGCTCTGAATTGACAATCCCGTAACTATTGCCGCTTCTAGCATTTTGTTTATAACCACGCAGGTTGGTGGTCAGTGCTTGAAAGCCAAAATCTTGATTGGGTGATGGGCCCAACACATCTTGCTTTGCAAACAACCAATTGTCCACACCGCCCATTACATAGTTGATTTTTTTGTTTCCGCCGGAGTGTGCATAGGCGAAGCGTGTTGCCCAGATGGTGTTTTGAACGATTTTCTTATAGTAGCGTACATCTATCCCGAGGTTGTAAAGTCCGCCATTCGGTTTCGTTAGTTGATAAAAATATTCTCCATAAATTTTCATTCGAAGCCCGTTGTAGATATTCAAAGCTTTGGCTATAGTATTGTCGTGTATATACTCCGCTCGGCTTAGTAGCCAATATTTTTTTTCAGGATTTGCGGCTACTAGGGCATAGATATCTTGTGCTTTATAGTTGATATTATCTTGGCGAAGCCCCGCATGAAGATGGATACTACGTACTCTATCCAACGGATAAATGGCAGTGCCTTGTACTAAGTTGGTAATGGTTTTTTGTATCTGATCCGGATTGACATATACGAGTCGGTTGCTGGAATCGGTATAGCCGACTGCTACTTTCTGATAGTTTTCTGTACGCAACAATAATACACTCCAATCTAATCTTCGGGTTACATTTTCATATTGTAAGAAATAATTCATTCCCGAAAAATTAATCGGCAATCGAACCCCTCCGGTTAGTTTTATGTTTTCGAAGGCATCATTTAAGCTGATGGTGAGCATAGCACCCACGGGTGGTGTGGCAAAGCTTTGGTCGATGGGTTGGTATTTGGTAAAAAGGATGGTATTGTCTAATCGGAAGCTGAAGTAATCCGGCTTAAAAGAATAGCGATACGGTTTTGCTTTCATCTTGAAATAGGTACTATCAACTAAGAACGAATCTTCATCCGTCAAACTGCTTAGTTCGGGAATCTTAGAAGTGGTATCTTCTTGCAATACGATAGCGTTTGTATCAGTTGGCTCGGGTCTTTCAGTGCTTGGGCTTTCGGAAAACTCTGATTGAAACACAGAACCCGATTGCAGATGCACCGTAGGGTTGGGCGTGACAGTAGAAGATGAGTTGCTTACTACTGGGCCCCCATTCGTGGTGGCTGGAGTTGGATTATTAATTTGAAGGTTGTGAACTGAGGTTTGCGACAAAGTGGTTTTAAACAATTCCTTTGGTGTTGTGTTTAACTCGGGTATTTGAATGGGGTTGAAATAAACTTGATAGTTCCTCCCATCTTGCATTACCTCTACAGCTTTTTTGCTAGCCGGATTGTATTGATGGGATAAGATGCTATTGGAATAATTGGTAACAGGAACGGAAAATGCCGAATCCATATTCTTTGTGGTTCTTCCAAACAAGACTACATATTTGTTGACAATGCCACTAGTATCGTAGAGGAAGGCAAAGTTGTCGCTACCATAAGGAATGGGTTGAGAGATGGAGCCTTTAGTGATAGTAGAAAGCATTAAGAGTTGTGTGCTTTTGGTTTTTGTATCGTAGAAAAAAGCGTTCATCGGACCATTAGGCAATTCGTTGATGGCGGCTGCAGCTCTAAGGTTTGGCTCAGTACGGTTGGATAAGAAAACAATCCCTTTTCTAGCACCACCGCTTACATAGGTAGGCTGAATATCATCCCATACATCATTAGTAATCTTGGTGAGCTTAGCCCCTTTCAATCGGAATTCATATAAATCTGTTTGACTTTTTTTGATAGCTGAGAACACCAAACGTAGGTCGTCTTCCATAAAAGTAGCACCCAGCACTCTATCGAAACGATTGGGAGGGATGACCATCTCTTGAATTTTTGATTTTAGCCCATCGTAAATTCTTAATCTGGTTTTGCCATTACGCTTATAGATGATGGCTAGTTTATACCCTGTATTATTCCATGCCATGATGGGATAGTTAGGGTCAGGAGGTTCGTTATAATCTTTTATACCACCGGAGATGATAGGTATTTTGGTTTGCTCTCCTGTAGTATGTTGGATATATACTTGGTACTCGCCATCCAACCAAGTTACATAAGCTACATCATGCCCACGAGGTGATACTTGTATATTACGAAGGATGGTTCTATCATTAGGTACTTTAATTTCTAAGATGGCTTGGCTCGAATCCGGTTGTTGTAATACTTGTGCATCTGCCGCATATACTTGTTGATAGAAATGAAGGATAGAGTCAAATGTTTGTTGGGTTTTCATGCCTATAGTTTGCTCTAATGCTTTATTGAGTTTCGTTTTCATTTGCATCGTGTACAGCAGGTTCTTCACATTATGTTCTCCATAGTTGGCGGCTATAAATTTCCAGAAAGCTTTGCCTGCAAGTTCCGGATTCGATTCGCTGAGTTGGTAATAGCTTTTGTTAGGATTAGCTTGTAGATAGTTTTTCCATTGGGTTTCACTTTCGGTGTCCCAGCCATCTACCAAATAAGCAATATATCCGGTAGTGACCCAAGCAGGTAAATCTAAGGCTACGGCATTCTTGACCATTTCCTTCAGGCTTTCTCCAAACACCATTCGTTCCATCACTACTCTTGCCATGCCCGCACGCAACTGGCGATGCACATCAGTATGCACTCCGGTAAAATAAACTACGAGTTTATCACCTACTAAATCTACCCTTCCGGAAGGGTTATCTTGTACGGCGGAGCTTTGTTTTCTTCCAATATTTGTTTGTCGGTAATCTTCAAAGCTGTTGTACAAAACGATATTGAAGCGCTCAGGGAAACGCCCTCCTAATTTTTTTTCAATGATTTTAATGTCTTTTTCTGCTTGCTCGGCTACATAGCGTGCGAGTTGTCTGCCTGCTGCATCATAATGATATATTTTGAAATGATGGGTATTAAAAAAGCGCCAATCGAAGGTGCGAAGCTGTACTCTGTTTTGTCCAAACGTTTCTAAATATGCTTGTGCTTGAGTAGCTTTTGAAGAAAAGAGAACCAAGATGAAAACCACTAGAGAAATCCAATAGTGATTGCTTGAGCTGTGTTGTTTTTTCATATTCATTATCATCTCTAGGTTAAACGCTATGTTTGCACATTATTGTTAGTAAAAATACAGAATTAAATGTTGCATATCGAGCGCTTTACCTTCAATCCATTTCAAGAAAACACGTACCTCATCATCAATGAAAAAAAAGATTGTTGGATCGTGGATCCAGGCATGTATGATGTTGCAGAATACCAACAGCTGACCAACTATATTTCACAACATCAGCTAAAGCCGCAAGCCATCATCAATACGCATGCTCATATAGACCACATATTTGGAGTGCAACGTTTGAAAAAAGAATACTCTATTTCTTTTTCAATTCATGAGAAAGACCTACCCGTATTACAAAATGCGGTTGGCACTGCTATGATGTTTGGACTTGACTTTAACCAAACACCCTCAGTAGATAGTTTTTTAAAAGAAACCACTAGTTATTCCTTAGGAGACGATGAGGTGGAAATACGTTTTACACCGGGACATTCACCAGGTAGTGTTGTTTTCTACTATGTTCCCGGCAACTGGGTAATAGCCGGTGATGTATTATTTCAAGGAAGTATCGGACGAACAGATTTACCAGGTGGTAATTTTGATACTTTAATTCAAAGTATCCGCCAACAATTGTTTACACTGCCAGAAAACACTACAGTATATCCTGGACATGGACCGGCTACAACTATAGCCCAAGAAAAAGAGTACAACCCTTTTTTACAAGGAATGTAAGCATAGATTTAATGTAAAATGTATTTAATTGTAGATTAAATCCCAAAAAGGTCATTAGGATTTTAGATTGTTGGTATTTGGAAGGTTTTATTG
>CALMXV010000208.1 GCA_937871155.1 uncultured Taibaiella sp.
TGTAGTGTATTTGCTATTCAACCGATCTCAAGTAAACAATGAGCGTGATATGGCTTTGGTAGAACGGGATAGTGCTACTTTAGATAGAGATAATATCCGTGCAGATTATGATGCCGCTTTAGCAAGATTGGATGAATTGACCACCAAAAATGCAGCGATGGATAGTGCCATCAACAATAAAGATGGTGAAATAGCTCAATTGAAAAAACAAATTCAAAGCATCATTAAAAATAGCAATGCTTCTGAAGCTGACCTTAAAAAAGCACGTGGGTTAATAGCTACTTTGAAGGCTAAAGTAAAAGGTTATGAAGAAAGAATTGCTGAATTGGAACATGACAATAGCCGATTGACTAACTTAAACGAAACAGTAAGTAAAGAACGTGATAGTGCTGTGACTGAGAATGTAGGACTACAACAAAAAGTGCGTTTGGGAAGAGTGCTTCATGCTTCTAATATTCGTTTGGAGCCGATAAACTTAAAACGTGGTGGCAAGAAAGAAGTTAGTACTTCTAAAGCAAAGCGTATGGATGTTTTCAGAATACAATTTGATATTGATGACAACAGAATAGCAGAAGACGGTGTGAAAGAACTTTACATTAGAATAGTTGGTCCAGGAAGTACTTTATTAAGTAATGCCGCATATGGTTCGGGTATTTCATCCCTTCATGATGGACAGACTCTTGAATATACGCTTGTAAAACAAATCAATCTTAAGCAAGGAGAGAAAGTAAATAATATTACCGTGGATTGGAATCAAGAAGGAGATTATGCTAAAGGAACTTATACAGTAGAAATCTTTAACGATGGTTTTAAGATTGGTAGTAATTCAATTACCTTGCGATAAAACATAAAATTAATTTACTTACCCTTCTTTTTTGAAGGGTTTTTTATTGAAAACTAGGTCCACAGCCACTTACAAGGTGTAGGCATTTCTTGAAAAATTACATTAACATTTCACTAACAGAATGCGGAGTTCTATTTGAATTTAGGTGACTAGCTGAATTGTTTCAGCAAAAACAAACTCTTAAAATCACCAAAAATGAAAAAGTTATTCAATCGTATGTTGGCTGTTTTAATCCTAAGTGTCGGGCTTATGACCAGTACTAGTTTTGAAGGAAAGGCACAAATGGATGAGTCCGTATCTTATCAAACATTTTATGATGAGCTTTCTCCTTATGGTGATTGGATTTATGACCCTGACTATGGTTATGTATGGTCTCCCGATGCAGGAAATGATTTTCGTCCATATTATACCAATGGTCGTTGGGCAATGACCGACTACGGCAACACTTGGGTGTCTAACTACTCGTGGGGTTGGGCACCTTTTCACTATGGTAGATGGACCTACAACCGTTACTATGGATGGGTTTGGATACCAGATACTGTATGGGGCCCGGCTTGGGTAAGCTGGCGATATGGTGGAGGCAATTATGGATGGGCACCAATGGGACCTGGCATAAATATCCATTTATCATTTGGTGGCGGTTATTATGTACCTTATAATTGGTGGACTTTTGTGCCTTGCAATCATATCTATGGTGGATATTATAATAACTATTGGAGAGGAACTAGCTACAACCACACCTACATTAATAATACCACTATCATCAATAATACATACAACAACACTTATGTATATGGCCCACGTAAAAGTGAGGTAGAGAAAGTAACCGGTAATAAAGTAAATGTGTATAACATACGTAATAATAGAAACTCCGGTGCAGCAACGATTCAAGGAGACCAGCTAAATATTTATCGCCCTTCAGTAAGGAATACAACAGGAATCAAAGAAGCTCCTCAAGACTTTGTTCGTTCCGGTGAAAGAAAAAGTATTCGTACCGCATCTCCGGAATTAACCGGCACAGCAGGTGCTAAGCGCAGTCAACGTGAAATGAGTAGCCCGGCTGCAAGAAATGAAAGAAGCCCAAGAATGCAACGTATTACAGATAGAAACGGAATGATGAATGAAAACCGCAATGACAATAATAGAACTCCGACTGCACGTGAAGACGCTTCACAACCCGCCACTCCAATTGATAGAAGACTACGATATACTAGAGATAGGCAAGTCCGTCCAATGAATCAAGAAGATAACGGGACAAGACCTGATAGAACCCATCAAGATCAACAAAGAATTCAAGACCGAGAAATGCGACAGCAAAGAATGCAACGAGAACGTATGCAACAGGATCAAGAGCGCCAACAAGAAATGGAAATACGTCAGCAACGGATGCAACAAGAACGAGTACGACATGACCAACAA
>CALMXV010000209.1 GCA_937871155.1 uncultured Taibaiella sp.
AATAAAAGAAGTGTATGATGCCGGACAGCGAATTTTTGGAGAAAATAAAGTACAAGAACTTTTAAAAAAATATCAAGAGCTGAAAATTGAAAATCAGCAATTGAAAAAAAGTTTAGCGGCACAAACTAAAGACCTTAGTCTATTAAATAATCAATTTAGCGATCTTGAACAAAAGCTCTTATTACAACATATAGGCACACAAGTAATGACCAGTGAAGAAAAACAACAAATGAAACAACAAATCACTCAAGTAATTGGTGAAATTGATAAACTGCTACATTCATTACATGACTAAATTGCTTCCTTATATACTAGGATTGGTGTGTTGTACAAGCCTTTTGGCTTGTAGTGTAGATAGAGAGCCTTGCTTGCTTCCCAAGACTACCTTAGTACGTTTGGGAGCATATCAAATAGATATTGCTGGAAAAGCTATTGACTCCTTGTTGCCGTCACCTATGTTTGTTGCCATTGCCCAAGATAGCCTTAAGGGATTACGTTTTCAAGATAGGACTTCTAAATTCAGCCTTACCTTAGCCAATCATACTGATAGTTGCCAATACTTACTTATCCCAGACAGTAGCATCGGCACTATAGATACACTCACTTTTTACTACCAACGCCGCATTCAGTTTCTATCAAACTCTTGTGGCTATACCTTCTTCTTTCAACTAACGAATCTACTGAGCACCCATCACAATATAGACTCAGCTATTATCAAGAACGACCAAATCAATAACGATGCTAACTCACCGGAACATGTTCAAATTTATTTTTAGTTCATTATTGATTTCATGTAGCATGGTGGTGGCAAAAGCACAACAACAAGATAGTGTGAACTCAAGTGACAACCCTACACAAAAAACTTTAGCCAATAAGCATCAATTACGCTTATCAGCGAATGTAAGTAGTCCTATAATTTATCAATGGATGAAGGATAGAACACATTATGAAGTAGTGCTTGATTATAGTTTTAAAAACGAAACCTATTTAGTGGTTTCCGGCGGTATAGGAAGTTCTAAAATGGATGAGCCTGAGTTGAGATATACATCTACGAATAGTTTTGTAAAGGTAGGAATTGATAAAAGTATGCTACAAAGATTGTTTCCTAAAGATTGGAATATGATGTTTATTGGCTTGCATTATGGCATCGCACCCATCACACGCAATGACGCCACTTATACCATTTATGATAATTTTTGGGGTACTACTTCTGGCACAATACCTGCTAAAAAATCAATAGCACATTGGGCATCATTAACCTTGGGTACTCGAGTTGAGTTATTTTCTCATTTCTTTGCCGGTTATAATCTTCGTGCAAATTTTTTAATGAACCCTAATAGTTTTAAGGAACTGCCACCGGTATATGTAGCGGGTTATGGGAAAGTAGAAAAAAGCACCACCTTTGATTTTGCATTGTACCTAAGCTATGCCCTACGTTGGAACCGATTAAAAGGGAAATAATCTAATATCCTATTGGGCTGCTTGCTTTTGTCCATTGAAGTTTTGTACTTCACTATGGCTTTTAAACTGGACATTAAAAAGTGTGGATATAAATAACGCGATACCTATTGTCAAAATACAAATTGCTGAAAAGCGCTGTAAATACATAATTCTTCTCAAGGTGAGCTTTCTACGAATGGAGTCTGCTAAGAATACTTTTAGAAAATCAATTGAAAGAATAAGGGTAAGGCAAGTCCCAAACAATACGATTCGATACATGACGGTGGTATTGGCAGTAGCCGTAACCGCAGCTAACCAAGTAATAATCACACCAGGGTTAATGGTATTAATTAAGAATCCAGAAAGCCAAATTTTAAAATAATGCCCACCTCCAACAGGTAATGGTTTGGAAGAAGGTCGTTGAGGAGTATATTTTTTAAGTACGCCGGCTCCCCCTACTATTATCAAGATTACAGCACCTCCAAATGCAATATAACGCTCATACTCGTTAAGCAATTCCAACCAAGAGGCCGCTACATTAGCTATCGTCACATACATTATATCGCTTACAGAAACACCCAGCACAAACGCTAAGCCTGACTTATAACTATGATAAATACTATATCGTATGACTGCAAATAAAGTAGGACCCACAGATATAGCCATAAACAGCCCTATCAAAATCCCTTTTATAACCGCATCAATCAAATGCATGGAACTAAAGTAATAAGTAATCCGTAAAAATTTTTAAAAACTATAGCGCCTATTCCGTAAGATAACCTTCAATCACACGTTCTGTTTCAGCAGTAGGAATTATTTTGACCGTTAAATAAGGCTTGGGTAACAATCGTTTTGCTTTCTCAGCCCATTCCACAAAGCAATAGGCTTCCGGATTTTTCAAGGCATCTTCCATTCCTGCTTGTATAGCTTCGTCTTCACTATCTACACGATACCAATCCATATGATACACTTGTTTTAATGAGCTTTTACCTTCTAAAAGATATTCATTGATTAAAGAAAAGGTAGGGCTACTAACCGCATCTTTCACTCCTAAAAATTGACATAGTGCATGTATAAATGTGGTTTTACCGGCTCCTAAATCTCCTTCCAAAGCCATGACGCGGTAAGTCCCTGCTTGTTGCCAGAAGCTTGTCACGGCGCTTCCTATATTTTCTAAGGAATAGGATATTGTAAATAATTTTTTCAAAAAGGTAAGGTTTAAAATACTAATGAGAATCAAAGATAGCTAAGGAAAGAGGGAAGGAAGTACACTTTACAGCTTAATCTAAGAACAAATCCTTTTGTAATTCTCCTCCCGGTACTACAGCATAGCTGCTAAAATCAGTAATACCTGCTTGTTGTAAAACCGTTTCATCCAATAATTGTTGGCCGGTATAAATAGAAGGGTCTTGTTGTAATATAAAATGTACTGCATCAGCTACTATCTCCGGCTTTCTGCTACGCTTCATCAAATAATCGCCTCCTAATAAATTATTAACGGCTGCTGTAGCTATGGTAGTCATTGGCCATAATGAGTTTGCAGCTATCGTATCTTTCTTCAACTCTGCTGCCCAACCCATCGCCAATAGCGTCATATTGAATTTTGAAAGCGTGTAAGGTAGCGAGTCTTTAAACCACTTTGGTTGTAAATCTATTGGAGGAGAAAGGGTAAGGATATGCCCACCACCCGATTGTTTTAAATAGGGGATACCATGCTTGGTTACCAAAAATGTGCCTCTTACATTGATGTCATGCATTAGGTCAAATTTTTTGACGCTTGTTTGTTCTGTATTCGTTAATGAAATGGCTGAAGCATTATTGATAATACCGTGTAAGCTTCCAAAATTTGCTACTCCAGTTTTAATAGCTGTGATGATTTGCTCCTCATCACGTATGTCACAAGCTATAGGAAACGCTTTGCCTCCTGCCAATTCAATTTCTTTAGCAGCAGTATAAATGGTACCTTCCAAGTTTGGTTGTTCGGATACCGATTTTGCAGCTATGATAATATTAGCACCTTCTGATGCA
>CALMXV010000210.1 GCA_937871155.1 uncultured Taibaiella sp.
TATAGGCAGGCATGAAGATGGTGAGTGTACCACATCCTTCAGGTGCTAAGGACTTATCTCGTAAGGAAGGAGGCAGAACAATGATTTCACTCTTTAAGGGGTCTCCGGCAGAATGCTCTACTTTCAATATCCCTTCATTTGATAAGTGTATCAACTCTTCTTGTAAGCCTAGTGTTTCTGTTGGGCAATCCAATGCGATTGATAGGGTCAAAGAACTACTATACATTTCTGCTTCGTGTAATTTCTTTCTGAATGTATCAGAGATAACGGCTTTGGGAAGCATTTTATCATACAATGTTTCTACATCACAAGCCGCAATTACATACTTGCTTTTAATAGTATAAGTGGTCTTGCTTCTGGTAGCTTTCACCCCTACAGCTTTTCCATCTTCTAATAGTATTTCTGAAACGGTGGTTCTACAAAAAACATCATTGTGGTAAAACTTAATGAGGTGCTCCAACCATTCGGGTATCACTTGTCCTCCCCCTTCGGGAGGGCTATAAAAATCTCCATAGTATGCCCAACCTATAGGCACTAGACAGCCTATAACTTCGCTATCTGAAGCAAAGACATCATGTAATTTTTGTTCTTTGAAATAACGATTCAATCCCTTGCGGACTCCTTCATCTCCACTATAACCAAGATGCGGAATAAATGCAGTTCCAAATTTTATTAAAGGCAATTTATTCTTTAATCGCTCCCAAAAACTCATACTCTCTTCTGTGCGGAAAACACTGCCAAATTCTTCAAAAGCTTTACCAATTTTCTTCGCAGCTTTAAAGAATTTTTCAATGCCATTTTTCTCATGAGGGAATTCTTTTATCCATTGTTGTTTTAGCTCATCTGGATTATCCGTCAAAAGATAATCATGTGATTTACCTACATAGCGACGAATCCTTTTTTGCGGCTGAGCTCTAGGATGATCGTTACCAAGAATATTGAAAATTTTACCTGTCATGCCTTCTTCTCCACATTGATTCAACCAATGAATAGCCGTATCAAATCGAAAATGTTTTCTTCTAAAACCAGCAAGGTAACCACCCACATGAGGTTCTTTTTCTAGTACACAAACAGAATAACCAGCCTTGCTTAATAGCGCTCCGGCTGTAAGCCCACCAACGCCGGCACCTATAATGACAATATCGTATTCTTCTTTAAGTGGTAGTTGCATGAATCAATAAAAGGGGTAAAAATTAAATCTTAAGCGAAGCAAAATACAGCTTTACAAAGTAGCGAGTTGTTCTTTTCTTAAAAAATATTTTCCTAGTATATCCCACTCCAGATTCACAGTTTGGTTTTTGGGGAAATATTGAAAGGTAGTATGCTCGTAAGTATAAGGAATGATGGCAACTGTCAAGGTATCTTTAGTAACATTAAAGGAAGTAAGGCTAACTCCATGAATACAGACGGAGCCTTTCTCGATGACCAAGGCACCAAACTCTTCCGGAAATTGAAACGTATAAAGTCGATTTCCTGATTCTTCAATTATATTGATGCACTGACCAACAGTATCTACATGTCCTTGTACAAAATGCCCGTCTAAGCGGTCGCCCAAACGTAATGCTCGCTCAAGGTTTACTTTATCACCCACCTTCCATTGGCCTATATTGGTTTTACGAATGGTTTCTGCAACAGCCGTAACACGATATTGCCCATCTCGAATAGCTACTACGGTAAGGCAAATACCATTGTGCGCTACAGATTGGTCAACTTTCAATTCAGAAGTTATCGATGCTTGTACCCATAAGTCAATGACCCCATCGGATTTTATTACCTCGGCTATCGTGCCTAGTGTTTCAATGATTCCTGTAAACATATAGTTGCTTTAAATCTTTCTGGCTACCCCTCGATGAAGGCGCGTGCCGGTATCACTTACTACTTTCCATTCGATAGTAATCAGCTTTCCTACGCTATCCGTTTCTCTTATCAGCGTGCCGGACAAGGTATCTTGCGAACGACAGAACGGTTGTCCATAAGCCCATGTAGTGTCGTCAATTTTATAGATTGAATCTCCATGAGCCATTGTACCAATACGTGGTGCGGTGAAAAATAAAGGGTTGGTGCAAAAGCCGGTCAACTGCAATTTATTTTTTCCTATAGAAGTGAGTTGAAGCATATAGGTTTGAGGGGCATAATTCGTATCATAGCTATTGTTGGACTTAAATATGCTGTCCTTAAAACTATAACTTCCTTCAAATAAATCCGCAGGGTAATAACAGACAGTGCTATCGGGTACTCCCGGAAAATCCCAGTTGTAATTGACCGCTTGTGGGTCGTTGCAATATTTACGTGCGGTGATACGTGGATCCACATCCGGATTGGGATCAACCCATTTGGAGCATGAAGTTGCTAGCCCAATAGACAAACAAAACAATAAAAGGTTTCTAAAGTATTTCATGCTAAGTGTATAAAACTAAAAAACGAATCTGTTGTAAAAATAGTATTCAAGTTTTTTTAAAAAGCTATTTATGATGGATGAATCTATGCTGAAGTTTGAAATTTTGGTCGGGCATCCTAGCTGACAGAAGGTGTACAGATGAAGGGAGCGTCGCAACGGATGCTTCATAGTAGCACTACAGCTAAGTACCCAAATAAAAAAACAGCTAAGGCATTTCGTCTAGCATTTTTTCGGCAAGAATCAAGTCATCATGCAAAACCCTGTCCCTATCCATAAAGCTGACACGGCTACGTAAGCGCGATACGACGCCTTCCAAAATAGGTGACGACTGCAACGGACGGCGAAGGTCTAAGGCTTGTGCAGCGGTAAGCAATTCGATGGCCAAAACACGTTGTACATTTTTCACCACTTTATAAAGTTTGGTAGCCGCATTTGCGCCCATACTCACATGGTCTTCCTGTCCGTTGCTACTTACAATGCTATCTACCGATGCAGGAGTGCAAAGCTGTTTGTTCTGGCTTACGATAGCTGCGGCTGTATATTGCGCAATCATAAAACCACTGTTGACACCGGCTTCAGGAGCCAAAAAGGGAGGTAATCCTCGCTGTCCGCTAACCAATAGATAGGTTCTACGTTCGGAAATGTTCGCCAATTCTGCTAAGGCAATAGCCAAGAAATCGAGATGCAAGGCTAGAGGCTGTCCGTGGAAATTGCCACCACTTAGGATAGCATCATCATCATGGAAAACGATAGGATTGTCGGTTACAGAATTGATTTCTATTTCTACGGTTTTGATGATATGGGAAATGGCATCTTTGCTGGCTCCATGTACTTGAGGAATACAACGGAAAGAATAGGGGTCTTGTACTTGTACTTTAGGCTCTTGTTGCAACACACTACCGGATAAGATACGCAACATATTTTGTGCGGTAGCAATCTGCCCATGATGCGGACGTACTCGATGCAAAGAATGACGGAATGGCTCGTCCTTAGCTAAAAAAGCATCTGCCGATAACGCACTGATGACATCAACCCATTGAGTTAATCGTTGTGTAGCAATTAGGCAAGCA
>CALMXV010000211.1 GCA_937871155.1 uncultured Taibaiella sp.
CAATAGTTTCTCTATCTAATAAATTTCTTTCTGCAGACTTTCCTGTAGGATCGCCAATCATTCCGGTAGCACCACCCACCAAAGCATAAGGCTTATGTCCTGCCATCTGCAAACGTTTCAATAAAGTAATCTGCAACATACTTCCCACATGAAGACTATCTGCCGTAGGGTCAAAACCGATATAGCCGGAGGTCATTTCTTTCTCCAATTGCTCCTCTGCTCCTGGCATAATATTATGTATCAATCCACGCTGTTGTAATTCTTTTACCAGACTCATTTAAAATGAAATTTTCGCAAAAATAGTGGGTTTTATTGATGAGCAGCAACATTCCACAAGTTCTATCAATTTTCCTGTGGCTGCAATTGATAGAATAGTTCATTTTAAAAACTTGATGGGAATAACCAATAGCGAACCTGCCTAGATGGATGAGTTTATCCTACATTCGCATTCTATGGCTACGAAGAAAAAAACTGCTACAGAACTTATTCTTACTACTGATACTGCTTCGACTTCACCGGATACGATTTTTATAAAAGGGGCACGAATGCACAATCTTAAAAATATTGATGTTAGTTTTCCTAAGAATAAATTAATCGTAGTTACGGGCGTTTCGGGTTCCGGCAAGTCTTCGTTGACCATGGACACCTTGTTTGCTGAAGGGCAACGGCGCTATGCTGAAAGCCTCAGCACTTATACCAGACAATTTTTGATGCGGATAGATAAGCCGGATGTAGATTATATCAAAGGGCTGTGCCCAGCTATTGCCATTGAACAAAAAGTGACCTCGCGAACCCCAAGAAGCACTGTCGGCTCCATGACGGAGCTATATGATTATTTAAGACTGCTATTTGCAAGAATTGGTAAAACCTATTCGCCCATCTCCGGTAAAGAAGTAAAAAAAGATACAGTAAGCGATGTAGTAGATGCTATCACTCATTTAAACGAAGGCGATAAAGTATTGCTACTAGTACCTTTTCGGGTCAATAAGTCTAGGACATTAGCCGCAGAATTAGACATTTTATTACAAAAAGGTTTTTCTCGCCTATATGAACTTGGCACATCGAAGCCTCTCTTAATTGAAGATGCACAGGCTGACGAATCGCTTATCAACAATAAGTCGATATTTATTTTAATAGACCGATTGGTGGTGAAACCATTTGATGAAGATGATATACATCGAATCTCGGACAGTGTACAAACTGCTTTTTATGAAACAGACGGTGAATGTACTTTAGAGATAAACGGCAAAGAAGTTAGCGTGTTCAACAATCGTTTTGAAGCGGATGGGATTCGCTTTGAAGAACCAACTCCCAACTTGTTTTCATTTAATAACCCATATGGTGCATGCCCCAAATGTGAAGGCTTTGGCATGACTTTAGGTATCGATCCTAATTTGGTGATTCCAGACAAATCATTGAGTGTATATGAAGGAGCTATTGCCCCTTGGAAAGGAGAAAAAATGAGTGAGTGGCAGCGACATTTTATTCATACTGCCTCGAAATATGACTTCCCTATTCACCAACCTATAGCCACACTAACTTCAGAGCAATACCACTTACTTTGGAAAGGGAATAAATACTTAAGGGGCATACAACAGTTTTTCGACATGGTGAGCGAGAACTTGTATAAAGTACAATACCGCATCTTGCAATCTCGCTATCGTGGTAAGACGCATTGTCCGGATTGTGATGGCACTAGGCTCCGCAAAGAAGCATTATATGTAACTGTTGCAGGAAATAATATCGCTTCGCTTTTAAGTATGCCTGTTTCTAAATTGCAAGGTTGGATTGAACAGTTGACACTTACGAAACAAGAAGAAGCGATTGCTAAACGCATCTTACAAGAAATTACGCAACGACTACAAACATTAATGGATGTTGGGTTGTCTTATCTAACCCTAAACAGAACAGCGAATACCTTATCCGGAGGCGAAAGTCAACGCATACAACTGACCAAGTTTTTAGGAAGCACCTTGACCGATTCTTTATACATACTTGATGAGCCAAGCATTGGGCTTCACTCCAGAGATACCGAACGGCTTATCCATGTGCTTAAATCTCTCCGCGACCATGGTAATACTGTAGTAGTAGTAGAACATGATGAGATGATGATGCTAGAAGCAGATTACATCATCGACATGGGACCATTGGCAGCCCATCTAGGAGGCACCGTAATAGCAGCAGGCAATAAAGAGGCTATTATAAAAAATGAAAACAGCCTTACCGGAAAATATTTAAATCGACAACTAAGCATCAAAATTCCTGAAAGGAAAAGAAAAAGTACCGCAGCAATTTCACTTGAAGGATGCAATCAGCATAACCTGAAAAACATCCATGTAAAGTTTCCTTTGCAAGTTTTATGTGTGGTAACCGGAGTAAGCGGCAGTGGTAAGACTACCTTAGTAAAGCAAACATTATATCCTGCCTTACTAAAAGAATTGAATGGCATCAATGAAGTACAAGGCAATTATAAAAGACTTTCCGGTGACTTGCAAGCAATAGCACAAGTAGAATTCGTTGATCAAAACCCAATAGGCAAATCCTCACGTAGCAATCCTGTAACTTATATCAAGGCATGGGATGAAATACGCAAGCTTTTAGCAAAGCAACCGCTCTCGAAAGTACGAGGATATGCAGAAAAGCATTTCTCTTTTAATACGGATGGAGGAAGATGTGATACCTGCAAAGGAGATGGTGAAGTAGAAGTAGAGATGCAGTTCTTAGCAGACATTCATTTGCTTTGTGAAAGCTGTAGAGGTAAACGCTTCAAAGAAGAAGTATTAGATATTACCTATTGTTCCAAGAATGTGTTTGATATTTTAGAAATGAATGTAGATGAAGCGATAGATTTTTTTAAAGAGGAGCAAAAGATAGCTATTGCCTTGCAACCACTTCAAGATGTGGGCTTGGGCTATCTTAAATTAGGTCAAAGTAGTGATACCTTAAGTGGTGGCGAAGCACAAAGAGTAAAACTGGCATCCTTCTTAAGTAAAGGGAAAGACAGCAAAAAACTGCTCTTCATCTTTGATGAACCCACTACCGGACTGCACATGCATGACATCAACAAGCTACTTCAATCTTTTGACGCACTTATTGAACAAGGACATAGCATCATCGTTATTGAACATAATAATGATGTAATAAAAGCTGCTGACTGGGTTATTGATTTAGGACCTGAAGGAGGTGAAGGAGGTGGCAATCTTTTGTATCAAGGGCATCCGGAAGGATTGAAAGATTGTAAGCTAAGTTATACGGGGCAGTATTTATAAATTATGGCTAAATTCAGTAATCTTTTTTAAGAAAACTATAAAATTTCAGCAACATGTTTTTTAATGTTGCTAGCCATTTTTTCCATGGGCAAATCATTACTGTCGGTACCAAAAGGGTCTTCTATTTCTTCTGCTACCAATTCCATGCTTCCTAAAACATAAAATACAAAGCCCACAATTGGTGCTACATAATAACCAAGGCTAAACACATACCCAAAAGGCAATGTCATTACATAAATGAAGATAAACTTTTTGATAAACGTACTATACGATTGAGGAATGGGTGTATTCTTTATGCGCTCACAGGCACCGCAGATGTCAGTAAAAGCAGTTAATTCATTATTCATTGTTATGAGTTGCTCGCCTGTTATTCTTTGCTCTTTATAAAGATTATTTATTCGTTGAAATAATAACTGTGCGACTTGGTTGGGTATATGTTGTTGGCTATTAAAATTCTTTAATTCCGGATGATCGACTTCATCTAATGCAAATCGTGTTATTTCTGATTGTAAATGCTTTTGCAAAGAGGAAGCATAAAGAGGAATCGTTTTCCTGAAAAATTTTCTGTTCACCTCATCATCTATAGGTAACAGGGAATTGAGTTTAAGTGCTAGGTTTCTACTATTATTCACTAGTGCGCCCCAAAGCTTCCGCCCTTCCCACCAACGATCATATGCTGAATTAGTACGAAAAACTAACAATATAGAAATAGCAAAACCAAGCAAATTATGTAGTGTAGGAATATTCTTTACCCAACTATTGGCACTAAGATGCAAGTACTCAATTTCCCAATAGGCGATACCAAGTGAATAAACAATTATTATCAACAACAAGGGAAATAATTTTCGCATGGTATCTTCTCTTGAAAAAAAGAACAAAGCTTTTACCCATTGTTTGTTGTTGTACACCTTCATGAAACTGTATAAGATTTTAAGCCAACAAATATATAGTCTATATCAATCATTTTTTGATAGCACTTCTAATTTTCACCTATAAAGAAAACCGCCTCAGCTTGAAGGCTGAAGCGGTAGTAATATTTAGCTGTTACGTTGCGACTAAACTATTGTTTCGTCACACGTAAGGTTTGCTGATGGGTGTTATCTATATATTTCAATAGATACAAGCCATTCGCCATGCCACTCATAGAAATAGTAGTAGTAGCACTTTCCATCGGAATACGACGGAGTACTTTACCAGCTATATCTGTGATTAAGATATGGGCATCGTCTCCCTGAACGCCGTTCACTTTCACTTGTAATACGTCATTCGTAGGATTCGGATACGCTTCTACCATTATGGCTGAACCTCCTGCTACAAAAGCACGTACTACATCGCTATAAGTATAGCTGCCATTGTTCATGTGCACTTTCAAGCGATAGTAGTTCATACCTTTTGCCGGTTGCTCATCCCAATAGCTATAGCTGCTTGCTTTTCCTTTGGCATTGGTACGGCCTAATGTGATAAACGCTTTCGCATCTACACTGCTTTCCAATTCAAAGTAACTAGCATTGCTTTCATCAGCGGTTGTCCAGTCGATTCGGTTTCTATTACCAAAGTTGGCAGCTGCTATAGATGCTAGTTTGATATCTAGCGGTGTAGCGCCACTATGGATAAAGAAGCCGGAGAAGCCACTCACAGGGAACGTTAGTTTCCAATAGGTAGAGCCTACCGGAGTTACGGTAATAGAACTGTTAGGTATAAACTCAATATTCGAATTGCTATACAAGCCCAATGGACCTTGCGTGCCGGCTGATGAAGCACCGTGGTACTGGGTCACAACTATATGGCTCATACCAGTAGCATCTGATGGACCGGTTGGCAACATCGGTAAGCTAGAACTAGTACTTGTCAAATAACTGTTGTATGCAGTAAACTCTGATTGTAATACATAGAGCGTTACTGTAGCCGGACCATTAGTTGTAGGATTGATATCGAATGCACGAGGTACATACGGTTGTGCTCCGAAGGTCTGAACAGTAAGTGGTGTAACGGTAACCGCTGAGGTAATACCGAGGTTAGTAGTACCCGAGTTTACTACAGCTACTGTATCATTACAAGTACCGTAGCTTTGTGTAGTAGCACTTGATTGGCTATTGACTACTACCGTACCACCAGGTGAGACATTACCCGTACCAGCAGGATTGATGGTAGCACTTACTTGAGTACGTGCGCCTTCGCAGCCTATTGAGTAGGTCATTGCTACGGCACCAATTGTACCGCCCGGTTCTTGCCAAATGTCAAGCGGAGCTGTAGTATTTAAGGAATATTGCATCCCCATTCTAGTAAGTACAACTGGAAATCCTGCAATTGCAGAAGTATAAGGACCAGCAGTAGTAGTATACGCTGCTGCTCCACCAATTTGAGCCATTACTCCAATTACATCACCAGAAGCAATCGGTATATTAACAGGAATTGGACCAGTTGCTGAATTGTTCTGTGTTAGGTATAAAGTAGTGAAGGCATTCGTTGTAGTTGAATACGTTGGTGGTGGAGTATTCCCATTAAACTTAATAACAGCAATACTTTGTACTCCTGTTGTGGTCGCTAGAGACTTTAATGATGTAATTGTAAAGCTAGTCGGTGCCGTAAACCAAAAGCCTCTAACATTTCCTGAGTAGTTCGAACTCCATGTAGGCATAGGTATCGTTCCTATTGCGCCACCTCCTAATGTAGCAGCTGCAAAATAAGGTGTAGTAGTACTAATAGATGGAGTAATAAAGATATTACCAGTTCCCACTTTGGTACCACCAGTTAATGAGTCGTACCAATTAACACCGCCGCCATTTGCAGCAGCAGCATATAAGGCTACTTCACCTGTACCACAACGTGAACCCGGAATCGTCATCGCCAATTGAGGGTTGTTGACAATTACCGTTTCAGTATTGGAATAGGTAGTTCCACCTCCGGTATTAGTACAAGTAACGCGCATACGGAAATCTGTTGACGTGCTCAAACCTAATACAGTAAAGGTATCCGTTATCGCTCCCAGTATATCTGTAAAGGTATTAGCACCGGCTGGTGATGATTGCCAGTTGATTGCAATACCCATATTCAAAGGATAGTTAGCTAACGACAATTTCACATCTCCCATCACACAAAGGGTGTCTTTATCTACAGAGGCGGTACCACCAGTAGAAGGAGTACCAGAACATGCAATATTAGGAACAATCGTTACCACATAGTCTTCCGTTTCATATCCGGTCGTACTATTCAAACAGGCGTCTATGCTGGTGTATGTAGTAGCATTCGTAGCTACACGGATCCGCATACCCGTAGGACCTGGCGTTGCGAATAACGGTACGGCAATGGTTCCTTGACCATTGGTCAATACTATTGATTCTCCAAAATCAAAGGTTCCATTACGATCAAAATCCACCCAAGCAATACCCGTATAGCTTGTTGACGTTAAGGTAACTGACAATGGATAACTCACGTTTTGCATCAACGAATCAGTAGTAGTAGCCGTTGAAGGATAGTAACGTGTATATCCACCGGCACCCACTGTAGTACTAGGATTATTTAAAGAAGTACCTGTGATGGCTACGTTGGTGATGTAGTTAGCATTGTTGGTATGTAATGCTTGACCCGTATATGGAGAGCAATAACATGCCCACATAGACATTTGACTCACGCTATCCTCATTTGAATAAACCGGAGTTCCAAAATTACAGCTTACATATGCACGGTATTTAGCGGTCGCAGCAAAGGATGCGGTATAGTTTGCGGTGGTTGCTCCGATGATATCATTCCAGATATTAGCACCATAAGACTCTTGCCATTGGATGGTGATACCGGATTGTAATGGATAACCCGTTAAACTAAGTTGTACCGGGCCACCTACGCAAGCAGAATCCAAATTGGCATTGGCGATACCTGCGGTACTAGGTGTACCCAAACATGGTGGAATACTAAACTCATAAGCTCCCATATCCGGTGTCACCGCACTTCTTACTGCTCCATTGATATCCGTAGGCACACTTGCTATTGGAGTACCGAAATTATCTAACATGGAATTCGTAGGAGAGAAGTTGCCAGTTGCAGGAGATAAGGGCATAGGATCTACCGACAAACTGTTTTGATCCCAAGCATTGCTATTCGCTCCTTGCCATGCTGTTAATGTGGAGAAATCTGCTGAATAATACCCTATATTATTGGTACCGGTAGTCGATCCCATATAAAGGTTATTGTAGTTTGAGGTTTTACCGGCTCCAGAAAAATATAGACAATGTTTAGCTCCGGTACCGCCTTGGGTAATGGAAACGTTGTTGTTCTTAATATCAATACCAGCTGTACCAGTAGCCCAAATACCTCTTACTATACTAGTTGTAGCGGCTGTATTATCTACCGCAATAGTATTATGATACGCCTGGATATACTGACCAGTCAAATACATAGCATACGAAGCTCCATTGCCACTAAAATTGCTAATTAGGTTATTGTAAAACTTATTTTCATTACCTGCAGTAGATGTTGCTAGGCCATAAATGCCATAGATAGCACTAGTACTCGTAGGACTACCGCCACTCATATTTCTCACACGATTTTGTTGCACTAAGGCATTGGTACAACCGGTAGAAAGGTAGATACCATAGAAGGTGGAAATCGTAGCTCTTGTAGGGCGTTCTATGATATTATTTGTAAGCTCTAAGCTGTCTTGATAATATATAAAAGCACCATAAAAATAGAAATCAGACATGGTAGAATTCATTACTTTGTTACCACTCGAATTTCCAACAGTGTTACCATATAGTACCGTATTGTAGTATCCTCCAACAATGGTACAGCTATCCAAAACATTATATTGTCCTGAATTACCGGCAGTAGTTGCAGAGGTTGCTGATCCACTAATAGAAAACGGTACTACTAATGAACTTGTAGCGGTTATATCTACTAGAAACGTACAGTTGTTGAATGTATTGTGATCGGCATCATTCCATAAATGACCCGAAATTGCATTTGTAGTGCTAGTATTCACAACTATAAGATCATTAAACGTAATATAGTCCGCTCCGTCTAAACCAATAGTCCATGGCTGTGTACTCGTTCCTGCAAATTTTACCGTATCACCGTTACCATTAAAAGTTACTGTTTGACTAGCGGTGGTGCCTATGGTAGCCGGTAGTGTTACTTGCTCATTAAAAGTAGTACCCGGTGCTAGATTGAATATAATATTGCCGGCAATACCACAACTGATAGCACTTATAGCCGTTGCAATACTCTGAAAGTTAGTGCTGCTTGCCGGTAAAGCTGGATTGATAGTGTAGGTACCTGCGG
>CALMXV010000212.1 GCA_937871155.1 uncultured Taibaiella sp.
GCTTTAAACTTGCCACCTATTAATATGGTGCGCTATCAAAACTTAGAAACCGATTCATCTGCTACTGTATTTGAGCAATTTTATTTTTATGGTGATGAAGACGGGAAGTCCTCCTATAGCAGCTTCTTAACCAATTTTAAAGATGGTAAATGGAAAGTTACACCTTCACAATATTGGACTACAATCACTTCAACTGTAGGTAAGCCAGTCACCATCTTTGCCAACCTACCACTTACCGAACCACAAGATGAAGAAGCACAAAAGAAGTTAGCAGAGTATTTACAAACACAACAAATTTACCCTACCATTATCGTTCATAGAGGACATAGCTACCATTTACCTACTACCATTGATGGGCTTACTAAAAACACCCGTATTGTTATGCTTGGCTCATGTGGTGGGTATCATAATTTAGGTACAGTATTAGACAAATCGCCAGACGCACACATCATTTCTAGTAAACAAGTAGGAGCAATGGCCATCAACGAACCTATTATCAAAGCTATCAACAACCGACTTTTAGAAGGGAAAGACGTAGATTGGATTAATATGTGGAATGATTTGACCGGCTATTTTTCTAGTAAGCCACAAGCTCAAAAAACACTCTTTAGCGATTATGTACCTCCTCATAAAAACTTAGGCGCAATTTTCATTAAAGCCTATAGACGCTTAACTGCAGAAGAAAATTTATAACTACAAATTTAGAATAGTCTATACGAGCTATTTAAAATTGTACTTTTGCTGCAAACTATAAATGGGACTGTCGTAATGCCTGTAAGGGTATTGAGGAAAGTCCGGACAGCAAAGAGCAACACACCATCTAACGGATGGGAAGCTTGAAAAAGCTTACAGAGAGTGCCACAGAAAATAACCGCCTCCGGGTAAGGGTGAAAATGTAGGGTAAGAGCCTACGCTGTTTTTTGGTAACAACGAACAGGGGTAAACCTTGTGTGTTGAAATGTCAAATAAGTAAACGCTTGAGGGTGGCTCGCCCAATGTTTATGGGTTGACAGATAGATTGAACCAGCAATGTTTCAACGAGATAAATGGCAGTCGCTTGTTGCAAAGCAAGTACAGAATCCGGCTTATACATTTATAGTTTTATTTTTCTTTTATTCTTTACAATAAATGAACACAATCTTCGTTTATTTACACTTCAACCAAAATGTTATTGGCATATTAGTGCCTTGAAATATCCATAATAAATGAAATCATTACAACTCATAGCTCTGCTGATGCTATTTTATTTGCCTTTAAATGCACAACGATTTGGCAACATAAATGGAACTATAAAAGATAAGAACACACAAGAATTACTGCCAGGTGTTATCATCATTTTAAAAGGATTGGATACAATGGCTACTACTACTGATGAGGAAGGGCAATTTGTATTAAAAGCTCCTGTTGGGAAATACATCCTTGAGACAAGTGCCATAGGCTATTTGCCAGAATATTTATACAATATCAATGTGACAACCGGTAATGCCCAAGTAGTGCAGCTAGAACTTTCAGAAGAACCTAAGCAACTTAATGAAGTGCTGATTAGCGTTAATAAATCAGCAAGAGCTACAGATATGATTACTCCATTAGCTACCCAAAAGCTATCTGCTGAGGAAATCAAAATCAACCCAGGTGGCAATTTTGATGTTTCTAAAGTTATACAAGTATTACCAGGCGTAGCAGGCGGCATCAATCCTAATAGAAACGACATTATAGTAAGAGGAGGTGGCCCAAGCGAAAATGTATATTATTTGGATGGGATAGAAATTCCTGTGTTGAATCATTTTCAAACACAAGGTGCTAGTGGCGGTGCAACTGGTATATTAAATGTGTCTTTTATCAATGATGTACAGCTGACATCATCTGCCTTTGATAGTCGCTATGGTAATGCCTTGGCTTCTACCATCGTTATTCATCAACGTAATGGCAACCCCAATAAACTAAGTGGCAATCTACGCTTGTCCGGTACAGAACTTGCAGCAACACTTGAAGGACCGCTTAGTAAGAAAACTACGTTCTTAGCATCCGCACGAAGGTCTTATTTGCAATTCTTATTTAAAATGTTTGACTTGCCAATACGCCCTGATTATTGGGATTTCCAATATAAAATCAATCATCAGTTTAATAAGAAAACAGAATTGAATGTAATAGGAATTGGAGCTATCGATAATTTTAAGATGGCTGTTCCTAAAACTGCTGATGCTGAAAATGAATATATCATTCGATCCAATCCATTGATACAACAATGGAATTATACCGTAGGGGCTTCTTTAAAACGATTAATCAACAAAGGGTATTATACCGTAGCTCTTAGTAGAAACATGTTTTATAATGGGGCAGAACGCTATGAAAACAACACCAACCAATCAGGTGCAAAGTTGTTTGATTTAAAAAGTCACGAAATTGAAAACAAACTTCGTATAGGTGTCAATAAATTTCATAATGGATGGAAATATAGCTATGGAATAGATGCTCAATACGTTTCCTATGATGCTAATATTTTCAATACAATAAAAATGCCTTTGTATGATAGCAATCAACAACAGGTAAGCCCGGGTATTAGTTTCAATGCTCAATCAAAAATTGACTTCTTTAAAATGGGTGCCTATGCTCACGTCAGTAAGTATTTTCTAAATCAGAAATTTTTAGTGTCCGGTGGTGTACGTACAGATATGAATACATTTACAACTAGTGGACTTAACCCTTTAAATACTATTTCACCTCGCCTATCGTTCTCTTATGT
>CALMXV010000213.1 GCA_937871155.1 uncultured Taibaiella sp.
CAAAAGGTAAAGAAGTTAAAAAAGATGATGCTTGGAGAAATAATACAGTTCAAGAGCGTTTGAAACACAGTCTGGTAAATGGCATTACAGATTATATCGATTTTGATACCGAAGAGGCAAGACAAAAGTATCCAAAGCCATTACATGTTATCGAAGGCCCTTTGATGGATGGTATGAATGTGGTCGGAGATTTGTTTGGTAGTGGTAAAATGTTTTTACCTCAAGTAGTGAAAAGTGCTAGGGTAATGAAAAAGAGTGTTGCCTATCTCACCCCATTTATCGAAGAAGAAAAACTAGCCAATCCTAATGCAGTACAAGGTGCAAATCCTAAAATATTATTGGCTACTGTAAAAGGTGATGTGCATGATATCGGAAAAAATATTGTAGGAGTAGTGCTTGGTTGTAATGGTTACGATGTAGTGGATCTTGGTGTCATGGTGCCGGCAGATAAAATTCTTGATGCTGCTATCAACGAAAAAGCAGATATCGTAGGTCTGAGTGGATTGATAACACCCTCATTAGATGAAATGGTGCATGTGGCTAAAGAAATGAAGCGCCGAAAGATGAACCTTCCACTACTTATTGGAGGAGCTACAACTTCACGTATGCATACTGCTGTAAAAATTGAACCGGAATATGAAAATGGTGTCGTGTATGTGTTGGATGCTAGTCGTAGTGTAACCACAGTTGGTAGTCTTCTTAGTGACGAGCAAAAACCTGTGTTTCTACGGCAAACAGCAGAGGAATACATAAAACTTAGAGAAGATTTTGCTAAGAAGAAAACTATCAAGCAATATATAAGTTTTGAAGATGCTCAAAGGAATACCGTGAAGATTGACTGGGAAACCTATAATCCTCCAATACCTAATGAACTTGGTGTAAAAGTGTTTAAGGATTATGACTTATCAGAGATTCGCGAACATATTGACTGGGGCCCTTTTTTTATTGCTTGGGAAATGAAAGGGAAATACCCGGCCATCCTTACCGACCCTCATGCCGGCGAAGAAGCCACACGACTATTCCAAGATGCCAATAAAATGTTGGATACGATAATTGCTGAAAAATGGTTGACAGCTAAAGGTGTCATTGGATTTTGGGAAACACTAAAAACAGCACCAGACACAATAGAAGTAAAAGATGAACAGGGAACTACCCTTACAAAATTGGAATCGCTTCGTCAGCAAATAAAGAAAGCGGCAGGTCTTCCAAGCTTCTCATTGGCAGATTTCATTAAGCCAAATGCTAAAGATTATATGGGTGCTTTTGCCGTAAGTATTCATGGTATTGAACCACATCTACAGCGTTTCATTGCAAATCATGACGACTACAACAAAATCATGTTGCAAGCTATGGCCGACCGCTTAGCAGAAGCCTTTGCAGAAGTATTGCATAAACGTACTCGAAGAGAGTTTTGGGGCTATGTGTCCGATGAAACTTTATCTAATGAAGAGTTGATAAAAGAAACCTATCAAGGTATTCGACCGGCTCCGGGCTATCCGGCTTGTCCAGACCATACAGAGAAATATAAACTTTTTGATTTGTTGAATGCCCGGGAGCATGCAGGGATTCAGCTTACAGAGCATCTAGCAATGTACCCGGCATCTTCCGTTTGTGGATGGTACTTTAGTCATCCTCAATCTACCTATTTTGGAATTGGAAAAATTATGCCGGATCAATTAGATGATTATGCATCTCGTAAAAACACTACTGTAGAAGAAATCAGTAAATGGTTCCCTCAAAATCTCGACGAATAAATGAATCAACCAGCTACGACCACCTCTAAAAACGGATTTTTAAAAGTACTTGCTACGATAGTGAGCTATGTACTACATCCAGTTTTTATGCCTTCTGTCATGACGGTAATATTATACAAGTTATCTCCACTTTCCTTTGCAGGAGTTAATGTTATGGACTTTGCTAAGCAGCCTTTGCCGGTACTTGTTTCTATCATAGTGAGTACCGCCTTTTTCCCTTTATTATCTGTGTTGCTGATGAAAGGATTAGGATTTGTAGAAAGCATACAACTAGATAATCCAAAGGATCGCATCATTCCATTAATAGCTACCATGACCTTTTATTTTTGGATTTCCAATGTGATGAGCAATACCAACGCACCTTTTTTATTGCGGGTCTTGTTGCTCGGAAGTTTTTGGGGAGTGATTGCCTTATTTATGGTAAATATTTTTTTCAAAATTAGCATGCATACAACAGCAGCTGGCGGTGCAGTAGGTATGATAGTGGTATTGATGCTAAATAGTTCTGTCAATATGGTTGTACCCTTCTTTGTAACACTGTTAATAGCCGGTGTTATTGGTACAGCGCGTTTGATTTTGTCTGCACATAGTAAATCGCAAGTATGGTTGGGGTATATTGTAGGATTTGCTTCTCAGCTAGGCGCTTATTATTACCTTACTTAAGAATAGATGCCGGTGTTTTCAAATCGTTTTTCCCAAAAGAAAAAGGCAGCAGATGATTGGCGTCATCAACTCTAATAATGTTGCCAAGTGGATTACACATATAGATGATGATTGGCTTTTCTTGCCAGTCTTGTACTTCCTTGATGGATTGTCGGCAGATGCCACAAGGAGTGATGGGATTAAGAGTTAGTGATGCATCTTGTTTAAATGTAATAGCGATTGCTACAACAAAATTCTGTTGGCTCATATCTAAAGAAGCTAAGGCAGCACGTTCGGCACATATCCCTGCAGGATAAGCCGCATTTTCGTGATTCGCTCCGGTAAGGAAAGTTCCATTTTGTAATTGTACAGCACAACCCACATGAAAATTTGAATAGGGTGCATAAGACTTAGCTAAGGCTTCTTCTGCAAATTTTACCAACTGTT
>CALMXV010000214.1 GCA_937871155.1 uncultured Taibaiella sp.
GAGTGTGACAAGGATGTCATAGAAGAAATGGGGTATACCGTAGTGGCAGATTCCATAGTTAATCCCACTGATGTGGCTCATCACAGTCCGGTAAAGCTAGCCCAAACGATTATGAAATTAATTTAGTAAATTTTGTTTGAAGGTTTTTTAAAATTAATGTAGAATAAGATGGAATGAGGTGAGGATGGTGTCTTTTTCGTATAATGTAAAAGAAGAATTATCCAGACTATCCTCAAGCACCTGTTGCCAACGAGCAGAACTAGCTTCACTTATGCAAATGGCTGGCACAATCCAAATAATAGGTGGGCAAAAAAAAATACTTCTAAGGATTCAAACTGTACATGCACCCACAGCTCGGAGGATTTACAAACTTTTAAAGAAAAATTCCATATCACCAGAGGGGATTGCTGTTAAGCGGAATAGTTTCTTAAAAGACAGAAGCTTATATATCATTTCCGTAGATGTAAAGCAATGCAAGACTTTACTTGAAGAACTGGGAATATTACCTATTGGAAACGGTTCCGAACATCAAAGCACCGGTATCAACCCGGACTTAATTAAAAATAAATGCTGTAAAAAAGCCTTTTTGCGAGGCGCTTTTTTAGGTGGAGGTTCGATAAGTAATCCTAAAGGCTCCTATCATATGGAATTTGTTACACAAGATAAGGATATGGCTCAGACCCTATTAAAACTTATTGGTGATTTTGGTTTAAAATCAAAGGTGGTAGAGCGTAAAAACAACTATTTAATATATTTGAAAAATGGGGATCACATTGCCGATATGTTAGGGATTATCGGTGCGCACAGCAGTCTTTTAAAATATGAAGACATAAGAGTGCTAAAAGAAATGCGAAACAGTGTAAACCGTATGGTTAATTGCGAAACTGCCAATTTGAACAAGACGATTGATGCTTCAGTCAGGCAGACTGCTAGCATTAACTATTTAAAAGAAAGTGGCAAGTTTGATGATTTACCGGAGAATTTAAAACAAGTTGCTGAACTTAGACTCAAACACCCGGATTTGAGCTTAAAAGAATTGGGCCAAATGATGGATCCTATTTTGGGCAAATCAGGTGTGAGTTATAGATTAAAAAAAATTGAAGAAATAGCTAAGAAGCTACAGTCAACGAAAGGGGAATATTAGATGTTTCAACAAAATGTAACCGTTAAGAACAAAACGGGTCTTCACGCAAGACCTGCAGCATTGTTTGTTCAAACAGCAAACAAATTTAAATCTGAAGTATTTATCGAAAAAGATGGGAAAAAGGTTAATGCCAAAAGTATAATGGGTGTTATGTCACTTGCAGTAAGTCAAGGAACTCAAATTACAATTTCTGCTCAGGGTGAAGATGAGAAAGAAGCTGTGGAAAAACTAGTAGAAATAATAGAGAGCAAATTTGGTGAAGATTAATTTAAAAGCTACCGTGACGGTAGCTTTTAAATTAGATATAATGAATTAAAGGTGAGATTATGACAAAACATGCCCGAATTATTGAATATATTAAAAAGCTTGAGGTAGGTTCGAAAATATCGGTAAGGCAGTTGGCAAATGATTTAAATGTAAGTGAAGGAACGGCATATCGCGCCATTAAAGATGCACAGCTGGCAGGATATGTTTGTACCATGCCCAGAATAGGTACTATCCGAATTGAAAAAAAGACTGATGAAGCAATTGAACATTTATCCTTTGCCGAAGTAGTAAATATAGTTGAGGGAAGTGTAATGGGTGGTAAATCCGGCCTGCATAAACCTCTTAGTAAGTTTTTAATTGGTGCTATGGAAGTAGAAGAAATGCACAAGTTTATTGAACCAGAAAGTCTTCTGATAGTCGGCAATCGTAAAGATGCGCAAATCCTGGCATTAAAACATGGTGCGGCAGTGCTGGTAACGGGTGGCTTTGACGTGGATGATGAAGTAATTAAACTGGCAGATGATATGGGAATGCCCTTACTTTCTTCATCATATGATACCTTTACCGTAGCTACTATTATCAATCGTGCTATCTACAAAAGGTTGGTAAGGAAAGAAGTTGTCAGAGTAAAGGATGCGATGGTAAAAGAACCTGATTATTTAACCATTGATGCTACCGTAGGCGATTGGAGAAACATGTATAAAACAACCCAACACAGTAAATTTCCTGTAGTCGACAAAAATATGAAAGTCTGTGGTATTGTTACTACAAATGACATATCAAGCCTAAAGGATGATGTTTTAATAAAAGATGTTATGAGCAAGGATCCGATAGTATTGACGAAAGATACACCGGTGGCTCATGCGGCACGGCTAATGGGTTGGGAAGGTATAAAGCTTATTCCTGTGGTAGAGGATAAAAGGCTGGTAGGTATCTTGACTCGAAAAGATGCGATTAAGGCTTTGCAACATTTGAGTTTTCAGCCGCAAATAGGTGAAA
>CALMXV010000215.1 GCA_937871155.1 uncultured Taibaiella sp.
GTGCCTGCTTTAGAAGATGGGCTGAAACCTGTACAACGACGTATCCTTCATGCCATGAAAGAAATGGATGATGGACGTTACAATAAAGTAGCCAATATCATTGGTCAAACTATGCAGTATCATCCACACGGTGATGCCTCTATTGGTGAAGCCATGATTAACCTTGGGCAAAAAGATTTATTAATAGATACCCAAGGTAACTGGGGAGATAACCGTACGGGTGATAGTGCAGCAGCACCTCGTTATATCGAGGCACGTCTTTCAAAATTTGCTTTAGATGTAGCCTATAATGCCAAAACTACCAACTGGCAACTCAGCTACGATGGACGTAAAAATGAGCCTATTGCACTGCCAATGAAGTTCCCCTTGTTATTAGCTCAAGGAGTAGAAGGTATAGCAGTAGGACTTTCTACCAAAATATTACCTCACAATTTCTGTGAACTACTAGAAGCTGCTATTAAGCATCTTAAAGGTAAAAAGTTTGAGCTTTATCCGGATTTCGGTACGGGCGGGATGATAGATGTTGGCAATTACAATGATGGATTGCGTGGTGGCAAAGTACGAGTACGAGTTCGTATTGAGGAGCTGGATAAAAAATCATTGTTGATAAAAGATGTGCCTTATGGGGTTACTACTTCTCAACTTGTAGATAGCATCTTGAAAGCAAACGACAATGGAAAAATTAAAATTAAATCAGTAGTAGATAATACCGCACAGCATGTAGAACTTTTAGTGCAGCTACATCAAGGAGTCTCTACCGACCAAGCTATCGATGCACTTTATGCCTTTACGGATTGCGAAATTTCTATTTCTCCCAACGCTTGCGTGATAGTAGATGATAAACCGAAGTTTTTGGGTGTTACCGAATTGCTGAAACAATCTGTAGCTCATACACAAGCCTTACTTTTAAAAGAATTAGAAATAAAACTAGGCGAGCTACAAGATAGTTGGCATTACTCATCTCTTGAAAAAATCTTTATCGAGAAAAGAATCTATAGAGATATAGAAGAACAAACCACTTGGGAAGGTGTATTGACAGCAATTGAAAAAGGATTGTCGCCTTATATCAAACATCTGAAAAGAGAAGTTACCAGAGATGATATCGTAAAGCTTACAGAGATTCGAATCAAACGTATTTCAAAATATGATGCCTTTAAAGCGGATGAACTAATCAATGGGATAGAAAATGAGATGGAAGAAGTGCAACATAACATGAATTATCTCACAGAATTTACTATTAGTTATTATGAAAACTTGTTGAAGAAATATGGTAAAGAACGGTGTAGAAAAACGGAGATTCGTCCGTTTGAAACCATACAAATAGCTCAAGTAGCCATAGCCAATACTAAGCTTTATGTGAACCGTAAAGAAGGCTTTATAGGTACTGTGTTGAAGAAAGATGAGTTTGCATTTGACTGCTCCGACCTAGATCAAATCATCGTATTTAAAAAAGATGGTAAGATGGTAGTGACGAAAGTATCCGATAAAACCTTTGTGGGCAAAGACATCATTCACTTAGATGTGTTTCG
>CALMXV010000216.1 GCA_937871155.1 uncultured Taibaiella sp.
TAACATCATAGACGGTAATAGTAACCTTATCCTTGGATTTCATTTGGTAGGCTATTGTCAGGTTGTCCTTTACGGGATTAGGATACATCTGCATAAATCCTGCTTTGTTTGTAGAAGTTGTTGCAACTCCTATTGTTCCTGTAGGGCGGAAATTATAATTGATACAGCATATCTGCATAGAACCCTGATTCCAGTTATAAGTGCCATATAATGGCGGTTGGAATGGGTTCTGCCAAAGATTGCCGTTGCTCAACAACTCCTGATTGATATTAAAACCCATTGGGTCTTGTTTGGAAACTACAATTGCTCCTCCAAAATCATCAAATGGAGGATTTAAATTCGGACTTCCAATAAAGTAGGGATCAATAGAAGATGCCTGCCCATCATAGTTATAATAAATATTCCGTTCATTGACCATCATATCCAGTTCGCACTCAATTGCGGTTATATAGTTAGTGGGGAAGTTTTCCAGCCACAGGCTGTCGTCACCTATTTCCCTGTTCAGAAGTCTGCTGTGTACCAAGTTGGCACCGGGTGCGGAGTTTGTCACCAGGTCTATACAGGTTTGGCAGACACCAAGCGCAGGATTTTGCTCCGTTAAATGCGCCCAGTTTCTTTCTGTGGGGTTAGTGTAAACTACATCAAAAGGCGTTTCATTTAATATATCGGCTATAGGCTCGTTAAGTATCTGATGATCCAAATCAAAACTATTGACATTTTCATAATCAAAAGAAGAGTAGGTAGGAATAAAATCAAAACTGGCACCATCGGAATATGCATTAAAGCTCAGGTTGGCATTGCCAAACAACGGGTCGCCTACATAGCCGGTTATATTCAGGTTGCCGTTTCCAGACTGTACCTGAAAACCGAAAAAATCCAGCAGGTTAAACGGATGGAAGGGCGGTGCCGGAATAAAGGGGTCATCCGGTACGCCCGGTGTGCTACCCGGCATCACACAGTAGGGCTCCACGCCCATCACGTCTTTATCCACACCCATTGTATAATCCGTCCACCATTGCAATTTTACACCAAACCATTTCAACTTTATTTTCCAATGGCTTACACCTACTGTTGACGTAAAGGCATCGCCACTCCCCGCAGGATTGGTGCGCACTTCAAGGTCTAATTTGGTGCCTAGTATTTTAATACCTAATACTTTGATATAGGTTTCTGATTCGATATCCAAAATAAAGTCGTTGGGCTGTCTTGCTATTGTCGAATCCCAAGCCGTAGGTTGGTGTGCGCCCAGCCACGAGCCGTTGGATAGCGCTACCGTTTTACAATTTACAGGATAGTTGCCCAGACTTTCCAAATCCAGATCAAAAAGCGTTTTCAAAGGGTCTTCGGTAATATAAGAGGTACTGGCGGGGGTTGCAATAAAAGGATCGGTGCTTACATGGTATTTGAGCATTTGTCTCGCAGAGCCGTTCATAGCATTAAACTCTACTGCAAACTGCCCTAAAGCCCAGGGAGAAAACCCGATGGCAGATAAGGTACCCGCAACTCCGTAGTGATACATATATTGTAATCCGATAGGGATATTAGCTCCCTGATGCGGGGCATCTATGGTTATCAACAGCCTTGTATGGTGCGGTACGCCCGGGTCGGTGTTTGGGCAAGTGGTAAAATAGGAAGGTTGCTCCATATAGCATAACGCATACCGTGCTACCAAACCTCCCATGCTTTCCCCGATGACCACAAAAGGCTGAGGCGGCTCCTGTTCGGGACCCGTTGAGCATTTTAGTTTTTCTATCAAATCCACTACATACATAGCGTTGTTTTCTATCAGGTTGCGGCTGTTCTTCCAGTCCACCACCACAAAGGTATAGCCGAAGTTCTTTAGCTGTGTCAATTCAGGATCCACAATCATTTCATTATAGATTTGTCCGCCATGCCTGTCTTCCCTCGGGTCTAAGCCTTCCAGATATATTACGTACTTTCTGTTAAGGTTTTGGAAACAATCATCTTCGGGCGGATAATACGATACTGTGATGCCGTCATAGTCCTCTGTAGCGCCCGGCGTTATAAGTGGTAAATTGGAAGTGATTAATAAAGCGGATACGGCATAGCGTGTTGGGGTGGAAGAACTGAGATTTGGGAAAAATCCATATTGAATGGTTTTCCTGCCGCCGCTTCCGTAGCTTGCCTGATAATGTTCTATGGTGCTTTCCGTAAAAATGTGCCATCCGGTGCCATCGTCAAAATCAATTTTCAATATCCCTTCGTTTTGGGTATAGAGTTTATGAGCATCTTTAAAAAAATAGTGCGGATCTATGATAAATACCGGATTGGTGAATGGATATGTTTCCCGAAAAGTAGAGCCTGCAAAGGTGGTCTGAACCGTATAGGGGCTAGGCGCTCCGGGTATGTCGTAAAGTAAATTATTTATAGTGTCAAACGTAAAGTAATTGCCTGTGGTAAGAGCCGCAGGTATCAGAAGGTTGAAGTCCCAATCTATTATCCCTAAAGGAATGGTATCACTTTGTATTTTAGACAAGGCTCTTTGATACACTGTATCTGATTTTAAATATAGCGTTGTATCATACGCCATGTAATACATTTCTTTGTAAAGGTTAAACCAGTTGGAGGCATTGTTGGTATCTAAGTCCACATAATGATGGAAATAGGCACTGTCCACTATATGCGGGCTGAGATCATAGAAGAAACTGACACTGGGATTGGGGTTGGAGATATTACTGAAAAGCTGTCTTAATTCACCGACCATTATCTGAAATGGCGAAGGCTGGGCGTTGATTCTAATTGCTGTCATCATTAAAACAATTCCCATAACAATTAGTTTCCGCTTCATAATTAAGGCATTTTATAGATGAATTTATTGCTCTAATATAAAGAATTATTATTGGCAAATTGTTAGTTAATTATTAAAAATAATAACTTATTGATAGTCAATTTTCTGTATCAAAATAGATGTAGGAATAAAATCACTTAGAAATTCTTACTATAAAACTCCTTGCAATCAAGGCACTTTCTCACAACATGGCAAACAGACTTTTCCCAAAGTCCAAGACCTACTAAAGGCTATCTGTACCATACCGGCATGTTGGCCATCCTTAGTATTCTTCAGGCAAAAGCAAAGTGTAGTAATTATGCTCATTTTCGTACTTGCCACTTTCAAACATTCATTCAACTAAGTTGTCAATGAAGAACAACCGTTGTCCTGTTTCATTGCTATAGACTTGTATATAGTCAATGCCTTTTTGTTCGATGGCAAAATCTCATATCATGAAACAGCATGAGAATTTCATCATACGGAAACCTTCATGTGCTTTATCGCGTGCTAACTTTATTGCAAGATAATGGGTG
>CALMXV010000217.1 GCA_937871155.1 uncultured Taibaiella sp.
GATAAGGCAACGATAGATTGGGCTATGACAACCATCGGCGGCTTCAAAATGGGACCTTTTACTTTAATGGATTATATAGGGCATGATGTGAACTATGTTGTTACAGAAACCATTTTCCAATCGTTTTTTTATGACCCAAGATATAAGCCTTCTTTTGCGCAAAAACGTTTATTAGAAGCCGGTTGGCTAGGACGTAAGTCAGGGAAAGGGTTTTATGATTATTCGGAGAATGCTTTAGTAGAAAAAGCTACAGAAGACCCAACGCTTGCACAAGGGATTGTTGACCGAATTGTGGCTATGTTGATAAACGAAGCGGTGGATGCTTTAAACTTGCAAATTGCCAGCCGTCAAGATTTGGATTTAGCAATGACGAAAGGGGTTAATTACCCTAAAGGTTTATTAGCTTGGTGTGATGAACTAAGTCCAAGTAAAGTACTTCATACACTAGATAGCCTCTACGAAGCCTACCATGAAGACCGTTACCGAGCAAGTGTATTACTCAGAAAGATGGCAAAATAAATATTTATAAGTATTCAAGAGAAAGAAGATTTTCATAGCTACTATCTCTTGAATTTTTCCAAACATTAAAATACAATTGGATTATTCGTTGACTTCAAATTTATATGACAACAATCTGATTCGACTAAAATCGTATGGCGAATTACTTCTTTGCCGTTTTTAAAACCTACAAAAACAACTTCCATATTTTGATAGGGTACTAATTGTTCTAAGTCTTCATCAGAAATAGCAGGGTAGATACCGGTGCTTTTAATTTGTGCCAACTTGCTATTTGTATAGGTACTACTGTTTTCTAAGACGGTATTTGTGCCTTTGAGCAAAGTGTAAAAACTGTCTAATGTTTTTGGAGAGCCGTCCATGTTTTGAATAGTAATTGAAAACATGCGAAACTCCATGGTGCAGCCAATATTGGTGGGGCATTTCGTTCTGTTGCTATCTCCCGTTTTGTTGCAAGAGGCTAATAGAACAGATGAAGTAATGCTTAATAAAATCAGTTTTTTCATCTTAAAGGTTTTTAAATCTAAGACGAAATTAAAAGCTTATTCGTTGGTAGGAATTATAGTTTGTTCGCAATTTTTTAAATCCTCATCTTTCATTATGGCATCAATATTATCCATCGCCTCTGCTAGAGTAGGATATTTTTTTTGTACAGTCTCCAGCCTACAATCACAGACTGTTTTTGTTTTATTTTCATCTAATTCACGTGCATGTGCATCTTCTTTACAAGCTTCATAGAAGAGTGTTTTACTTTCATTGTCCCATCCACTTGAGCAACTGCAAAAGATGACTAAACATAGATATGGAAAGATTCTTTTAATAGCCATGATCCCTAATTTATGGATTGATTTTATAACGAGATAAAATTTTCAAAAATCAACTACTAATTTGTTTTCAATTTTTGTTTAAAAACTTTTTTAAACTTATCCATTTTTGGTCGAATAACCATCATGCAATAAGGAGCCATCCCATTTTCGTTATAGTAGTTTTGATGGTAGTCTTCTGCTTTATAAAATTTAGAGAAAGGAGTAATTTCTGTTACCACATCAGTAGCAAAAGCCTTCTCTTGATTTAAACGTTGTTTATAAGCTTCTGCTAAT
>CALMXV010000218.1 GCA_937871155.1 uncultured Taibaiella sp.
ATTACAAATAGCTATCCTCTTGCGAATACCTTTTGTATTTCTTAATGATAAAAAATTCATCGTTGCTTACATTTACAATCTAAATTAATTTGCTTTGCATCAAAAAATAGATATACATACGCACATCATACCGGAGCATATACCGGACTATTTTAAAAAATTTGGTTATGGTGAGTTTATACATCTTGAGCATCATTGTCCAGGATGTGCACGCATGATAAAAGGGGACAAAATGTTTCGCGAGGTGGAGCAAAACTGTTGGGACCCTAAAGTGCGTATGAAAGAAATGGATCTTACTACAGTAGGGATACAAGTACTTTCTACAATACCTGTGTTATTTAATTATTGGGCAAAACCAGAACATGGTTTAGAGACTTCTCGTTTTTTCAATGACCATATTGCTAGTTGTGTGGAGCAACATCCTAATCGTTTTATAGGCATTGGTACAGTACCGCTTCAAGATGTGGACATTGCAATAAAAGAAATGGAGCGTTGTGTAAAAGAATTGAAAATGCCCGGCTTAGAAATTGGCACTAACATCAATGGGATGAACCTCGGCGATCCGAGCTTTGAGCCCTTTTGGCAAGCAGCAGAAGAATTGGGGTGTAGCTTATTTATTCATCCTTGGGAGATGATGGGCGAAAAAGACATGCAAAAATATTGGCTTCCGTGGCTGGTGGGTATGCCGGCAGAAACCACGCGTGCTATAGCTTCTCTAATATTTAGTGGTGTGCTGGAACGATATCCGAATTTAAGAATTGCTTTTGCTCACGGTGGTGGTAGCTTCCCTTTCACAATTGGCAGAATAGAACATGGCTTTAATGTAAGACCTGACTTATGTGCAATTGACAACAAGAAAAGCCCACGTGAATATCTAGGTAAATTCTGGATAGATGCCTTGGTTCATGATGCAGCTACCTTAAACAATGTAGTTTCTATACTTGGTGAAGACAAGGTATGTATGGGTAGTGATTATCCTTTTCCATTAGGAGAACATCATCCAGGCAAACTCATAGAAAGTATGGAAACTTTAAATAGCAAAACAAAAGACAAACTGCTTTTTGAAAATGCCTTAAAATGGCTCAATATAAAGCCCTGAACATAACAATTGAAAGGAGTGAACGTAAATTACATTCCTTTCAATTCTGCCACTAAATCTTGTAATACTTTTTTAGCATCACCAAATAACATAGAGGTTTTTGGACGGAAGAAAAGCTCGTTTTCAATACCGGCATAACCGGGTTTCATGCTTCGTTTATTCACGATAACATGTTCGGCTCTTTCTACATCAAGTATAGGCATGCCATATATTGGAGAGGATGGGTCTTCTTTGGCAGCAGGGTTCACTACATCATTCGCTCCAAGTATCATCACCACATTAGCACTACTCATTTGCTCGTTGGCATCTTCCATTTCAAGTAGTTTTTCATAAGGCACATCGGCTTCTGCTAAGAGTACATTCATATGACCCGGCATACGACCCGCAACCGGATGAATACCATAAATGACCTCCACCCCTTTTTCTTCTAATGTTTTTTCCAATTCATGACAGATATGTTGTGCTTGAGCTACAGCTAATCCATAACCCGGAATGATGACCACCTTTTGAGCATACGCCATTAAAGTAGCAGTATCATTCATGGAGATTTCTTTATAATGCCCTTGTTCTTTATCGCCTACGGCACCTCCGGTTTTATTACCTCCAAAAGAGCCAATCAATACATTTTTCAATGAACGATTCATTGCTTTACACATTAAGATGGTAAGGATGGTACCTGCAGAACCTACAAGAATACCTCCCGTTAGCATCACAGGATTGTTGTATAAAAAACCTCCGAAAGCTGCAGCTACACCCGTAAAAGAATTCAATAATGAAATAACAACCGGCATATCTGCACCACCTATCGGAAGTACAAACATGATACCGTATAGTAGTGATATAGCCAGTATTAAATAAAAGATGGTAATAGTAGAAACAGGTCTTGCGGCAATCATGTAAATGGTAAGAGCTGCAATCACTAGCATCAAGAGAATATTGACAATGTGTTGTCCATTAAAGGAGCGGTCTTTGATCTTACCGTTCAGTTTGCCCCAAGCAATAATGCTACCTGCAAATGACACACTACCGATAATCATCCCTAGAACTATAGTGATGAACATACCAGCTGGAATAGTAGTAAAAAACATTCCGGCTGATTCTTCTAGCACCTCTGCATCTAGCCCATGGGTTAAATGCTTGAACTCGATGATGGAAATTAACATAGCACAAGCTCCTCCCATACCGTTGAAAAGACTTACCATTTCAGGCATTGCCGTCATCTGTACTTTTTTAGCAGCTAAAGTCCCCACTACAGTACCAATAATTAATCCGGCAAATATCCAAGTATAATTTCCCAAAGCAGTACCATCTTCATCTCGGTATAAGAAAATGGTTGCCAGTATGGCAATAATCATCCCTACGGCAGCCACTAAATTTCCTTTACGAGCACTATCCGGATGAGATAGCATTTTAAGCCCAATGATAAAGGTAACAGAGCCTATCAAGTATGATAATGGAAGAAGTATATTTTGCATAAGTTGATTCTAAAACTATTGTATAAATTATGATGAACTAGTGGAGTTAGGATTTCTTTTTTTTCTTTTTATCAAACATTTCCAGCATTCGGTCGGTAACTACAAAACCACCTACTACATTCAGTGTACCTAGTATCACCGCTAAAAACCCTAAGATGAGGGATACATAATCATCAGTAGATGCTTGCCCCATTACAATGATTGCCCCAATGATTACTACGCCATGTATGGCATTGGCACCACTCATTAGCGGAGTGTGTAATACTGAGGGTACTCTTGATATCACTTCGATACCTAGAAAAATAGATAAAATAACAATGGTGAGCAGCCTATAGGTGCTTTCATCGGCAAAAAGATTTTGTATGGCTTCCATGCTTATATTTTTTCGAATTGATGAATGGTGTTGGTAAGTTTTTTTTAAAGTAACGATTTTACACGGTCGTTGATGACTTCTTTATTGTAAGTAATTGCAGTGCCCTTTACTAAATCATCATCCATATTCATGTTGAAGTTGCCCTCTTTATCGATGACTAGTTTTAAAAAGTTCAACACATTTTTTGAATA
>CALMXV010000219.1 GCA_937871155.1 uncultured Taibaiella sp.
AAAAAAATGAAGCTACTGCTGCAAAGCATAACTTTAAGAAAGTGTCCCAACTAAAATTGGCTGTTGCCAAAACGATTCAGGCATTTGTAGCAGGAGGGGGCTATCTTTTTGCGATGTGTTCGGCTACTGATTCTTATGACATTGCCTTAGATGCCCAACATACTGATATCTGTGACGCCGTTTTCGACGGCGACCCACCGGCACCGGATGCCCAGCGTAAATTGGATTTTTCACAAGGAATGGCTTTCAAAGATTATACGTTATTCATCAGCCCTTATGAGTATGAGTTTTCAAACATTGACAATACGAACTTTAGAGGAGCTGTTCCTCCGGAAACCGATTATTTCTCCTTGTTCACCTTCTCCGCAAAATTTGACCCTGTACCAACCATGCTTTGTCAAAATCATACCACAACGATTAAGGGCTTTATGGGACAAACAACTGCCTTTAGAAAAGAAGTGTTGAAATCAAACGTCTTAGTAATGGCGGATTACCAACCCAAAAATGAAGCTCGCTATATTCATGGTGAATTTGGTAAAGGTACATGGACCTACTATGGTGGGCATGACCCGGAAGACTACCAACACATGGTAGGCGACCCTCCTACAGACCTAAGTTTGCATCCCAAGTCGCCAGGTTATCGCCTTATCTTAAATAATGTACTCTTTCCGGCAGCGAAGAAGAAGCCGAGGAAGACTTAAACAATACCAGCATCTTTCAAAAAAACTAAAATATACACTTCATGTCAAAAACAGTTTTAATTACCGGTAGTACCAGCGGTATCGGGTTGGGTATTGCCAAAGCGTATGCCGCACAAGGCTACAATATTGTCTTTAATGGATTAGAGCCTGATGGCGCAGCAATAGCGCAGCGGGTTGCCGATGAATTTAAGATTCAACATGTTTTTTCTCCGGCGAATATGCTGGATGTAAAGGCCATTCAGGAAATGGTACAAACAGCCACTTCAAAGTTTGGATGTATCGATGTATTAATCAATAATGCAGGAATTCAATTTGTAGCTCCTATTGAGGAGTTTCCGGAAGCCAAATGGGATGCAATAATCGGAATCAATCTGAGTGCCGCATTTCATACTTCAAAAGCTGTGTGGGCTGCTATGAAACAACAACAATTTGGACGTATTATCAACATATCTTCAGCACATGGCTTGGTAGCTTCGGAGTTTAAAAGTGCGTATGTAGCGGCGAAACACGGCATCATCGGGCTCACCAAAGTATTAGCCTTAGAAGGTGCCTCATTCGGAATTACCGCTAATGCTATCTGCCCGGGTTATGTACATACTCCGATTATCGACAAGCAAATTGATGATCAAATGAAAGCACATAATATGACCAAAGAACAGGTAGTAAAAGAAGTGATGTTGGGGAAACAAGCTATAAAAGAGTTCATACCTATTGAAGCAATCGCTGGTGCCGCATTATATTTCAGTTCGGATAGTGCTGCACAAATTACGGGGATTAGTTTCCCTATAGATGGCGGCTGGACAGCCGAATAAGTGCTGATTTGTGAAAGAGAGGTGCAAAGGTTTTCAGCTAAAGGTAGAAAAAGAAAGAGCGGCAGTTGTAAAAAATGACTGCCGCTCTTTTATTAGTATATCCTCTTATTTTCTTTCGAAGGTATAGACATCTTCATTGTCTCTTTTCATCCGATACTTTTCTCTAGCATACTTTTCTAATGTAGCGGCATCAGAGATTAGGTCTTTGTAGTTCTTCTCTTCTTTAATCAATTCTTTTTCTAAATAAGCGATGTTTTCTTTCGTAGCTTTCAAGTCATGGTTGCGTTCTCTTAATAAGAGCCAATTATTTTCATCAAATAAAAACATCCATGCAGCAAATAGCCCTAAGGTAATTAGGTACTTGTTAGCAAAAAAACGAAAGATTTTTTTCATGTCGCAATTGATTACTTACCAAATTTAAGTTTTTTGCCGGGATAATATGCAAGGCTTCCCAACTCTTCTTCGATACGTAAAAGCTGGTTGTATTTAGCCATACGGTCCGAACGGCTGGCAGAGCCTGTTTTTATTTGACCACAGTTAAGTGCTACAGCTAAGTCTGCAATGGTATAGTCTTCAGTTTCTCCACTACGATGACTCATTATGGTATTATAGCTGTTGAACTGTGCCAAGCTTACAGCATCTATTGTTTCACTTAAAGATCCGATTTGATTTACTTTCACTAATAGTCCATTGGCTACTTGTTCGTCTATCCCTTTTTGTAAGCGTTTTACGTTCGTTACAAATAAGTCATCTCCTACCAACTGTACTCTGTTTCCCAACTTTTCTGTAAGCAATTTCCAACCTTTCCAATCGTCTTCATCCATGCCGTCTTCAATGCTTACGATAGGATATTTCTTACACCATTTTACCCAATAGTCAACCATTTCTTCACTGGTCATTTTCGTACCACTAGATTTATGGAACACATATTTTTTTGACTTAGCATCATAAAGCTCACTGATAGCAGCATCCATAGCAATAGCTACTTGCTCACCTGGTTTGAAACCTGCTTTTTCTATAGCTTTTAATACGGTTTCAATCGCTTCCTCGTTGCTTTGGATATCCGGAGCAAAACCCCCTTCGTCACCAACATTGGTAGAGTAGCCTTTATCTTTAAGAACTTTTTTCAATTCATGAAAAATCTCAACCCCCCAGCGTAGCCCTTCACCAAATGTGGCAGCACCAACAGGCATTACCATAAATTCTTGAAAGTCTATTTTATTATCAGCATGTGCACCACCATTCAAGATGTTCATCATGGGTACAGGCAATGTTTTAGCATTGGCACCACCTACATAACGATACAAAGGAAGACCGGTTGACTTAGCTGCTGCTTTTGCCGCTGCAAGGCTTACTGCAAGAATAGCATTTGCTCCTAATTTACTTTTGTTTTCGGTGCCATCTATTTCAAGCATTAAGGCATCGATACCACGTTGGTCGGTTACATCCCATCCATAAAGTTCGTCGGCTACTAATTCATTTACATTCGCTACGGCTTTTAGTACTCCTTTGCCTAGGTATTGCTTTTTGTTGCCATCACGCAATTCTACTGCTTCGTGTTTGCCGGTAGATGCCCCTGATGGTACAGCAGCACGACCTTTATGACCATCGCTGGTAATGATGTCCACTTCTACTGTCGGGTTGCCACGGGAGTCCAGCACTTGGCGTGCTATAACGTCTGAAATAAAACTCATAGTCTTATGGATATTTAATTGTTTAAAAAATATTTTGCGCAAAGGTAATGTGTGCGACCGAAGTCAGGAAATTATAGTATTCAAATTTTTGATTTCTATTATCTAAAAGTAACTTTCTAAGAAATGGGAGGGTCGCTATTGGTATAACGATGAATAGAAGCTATTTTGTAGTGTCAATTAGAAAACGGACAACTAGCAGAGCGAAGAATAAATAAGAGGT
>CALMXV010000220.1 GCA_937871155.1 uncultured Taibaiella sp.
TGGAATGCTGAATTGAATCATCTCTTCATAAAGTCTTGCCCAGCCAGCCCATTCAGGGTCGGTGCCGAGGGAGAAGTTATGAAACACTGTAACCAACTGGCTTTGGGTATTCTGAAGATATTGTTGCATTTTACTGTAAGCCATAAATGTCTCTTTGATGGAAAGCTTTTCTTCGAAATGTGCTGTAGTATCCATAAAGCAAAATGGATGGATATGTAACCCAGAAGGGCTTTCAGCTGCTAAGTCATACCAATAAAAGCTTCTACCGGTGCCACATCTAAAACCTAAGTGACTGCCATAGCCCATGCTATAATCATGATGAATACCATGAGCTATCAGATATCGATAAGTAGATGGTAAGGAGAGCTTGATATAATGTTGACGAGAATGTGTGATTGGCTCGTTGGTGATTTGTCGAAGTATTGAATGTTCTTCTTTAAACACTTTAGCAATATCTGAGTAGAAAGATGGATGTAGCCCTATTGTTCCATCTTGTTGTAGCCTTTTTATCAGCCGCTGCATGACGTTGTTCTTCGGGCTTATGTTTTTATCGTACTCAGTGGTTTTAAGTGCAGATAGGATGAAGTAGAAGGGTCTTAAATGATAGTTGGTATGTAATCGTTTGATTGCTACAAAAGAATCATAAGGGTCAAGCGCCTTGGATAGTAGCACCTGGTGTCTTCGTCTTATTTCAGTAGTATCACCTCTAAGAATACTACGTAAAAAGCCCCCAATATTTCTACGGATACCCTTATGTTTATAAGAATAAGCCATGTCAATATCATAGGTAGGGATGTATTTGTAAGCGGATAAAAATACAGGAACTCCTTTTTCTTTTAAAATTGTATAAAGTTCATAAAGCCACTCGTCTATTAAAGGTCGTTGCAGCCAATTGTTTTTATAAAGGATACTCTCTTTAGCAGGGTAACGTCCATACTTATCTGCTTTGAATGGGTAATATTCTTCGTACCGAGAAATTAGAAAAAATATCGCACTAAAACAGTCGAAAGGTAATGTTGTATCGCTTGCCGCTTGATGATAAAGAGTGGGTATCTGACACCAATTGCCACAAGATATTTCATGAGGTTGAATATTTTCTTGCCATAGCAAACCACTATCCGGTATGGAGATGGCATTAGGGAACGATGCTCCATAAGCAATAAAAAAAGCCTCATCCACTAGTGCAGCTTCATCATTTTCTAATTCATAGGTAATATGAAATACTTGTTTGAAAGCCCAATCGAGTACGTAACGTAACCGAGTGCTGTCCTTTTTTGTAAATATCTTAATCGCTGCCATGATTTAGTTTTTACGTTCTTTCCAAAGTTGTTGAAAGGTTTTTTTAGGAAAATGTAAAGGGCCTCTATGTTCGCCCCAGCTATGTTTAAAGAGTTTATTCACTAGTTTTTCTTTAGTGCCTGCTCCAGCTATATTCATCAATTTTCTGCTCAGCATGGCTCGTTTCCACATATTCCAACCCATATTTTCACTAAAACTAGTATGATGAGCTTTTATAGCGATATGTCTATTTTCTACCAGCATTCCATGGATATTGATATTCACAGGACAAGAAGCAGAACAGCTACCACAAAGGCTTGATGCAAAACTAAGATGGTTGTAATTTTTCATGCCATTCAAATGGGGAGATATTACCGATCCAATAGGCCCACTGTATGTAGTGCCATAGGCATGTCCACCGATGTTTTTATAGACGGGGCATACATTCAAGCAAGAACCGCAACGAATGCAGTACATGCTTTCTCTTATTTCTTTTTTATCAATTAAGTTGGTACGTCCATTGTCGAGCAAGATGACATACATCTCTTCGGGCCCATCTTGTTCCTCAGCTTGTTTTGGCCCGGTGAAAATGGAGTTATAAACGGTTACTTGTTGTCCGGTACCGTAGGTAGCGAGTAAAGGCCAAAAAAGTGCTAAGTCATTAATGCTAGGCAATACTTTTTCTATGCCTACAATAGCAATTTGTGTTTTGGCAAAAGCCGTGGAAAGTCTTCCGTTTCCTTCATTTTCACTAGCGCATACCGCACCTATATCTGCTATCAAAAAATTGCCACCGGTAAGCCCAATATCTGCAACACTATATTTTTCTCTTAAATTTTTTCGGGCTATTTGCGTCAGTTCTGGAGGGGTAAGATGTGGTTCTGTACCTAGTTTTTCATGAAATAGCTTTGCAACATCTTCCTTGCTTTTGTGCATGGCGGGTGTTACGATATGGTATGGCGGTTCTCCATCTAGTTGTTGGATATACTCTCCTAAATCAGTCTCTGTACTTTCAATACCGTGTTTTTGTAAGAAGTCGTTTAAGTGAATTTCTTCGGTAACCATCGACTTCATTTTTACTACTGTTTTTGCTTTTTTAGCTTGACAGATTTTTAGGATTTCGTCAAGTGCATCTTGTGCCGTTTCAGCCCATATTACTTTACCACCACGGGCAGTGAAGTTTTTCTCAAATAGCTCGAGTTGCTTATCTAAGTTTTCGATGGCTTTCCATTTAGTATTTTTAGCTTTTTTACGTGCAGCTTCAAGGTTAGCAAATTGTTGCTTTCCTTTCACTACGGTATCCGCATACTTTTGGATATTAAAGGCTAGCTTCCGCTTATGCTCAAGGTCATTAGCTTTAACGGTACTTTTAGCCAGAAAATTAGCTTTGTTATCCATACTTTAAAGATAGATGCTTTTCCTTTATAGGGAGGGTGATTTTTATCAATCTGTTGTTAACGATTTGTATTTATAACTGGTTGGTCAATCTTTTCATCCAATAAATAGCTTTGCATTTAGCTATAAATTAAGAACTACTTAAAAAAATGAACCATTAATAAAACCTTGGATGCCTATCTTTACTAGCTAAAAAACTAAAACACAAAATGAAAAAAATTGTACTATTCTTTGCTGCTGCTGCTATCAGTCATGTTGCATCAGCACAACTTCCAAACAACAGTGTAGAGACTTGGCGTACCTATGCTTCAGGCACTGCAACTGACTTAGAAGCCCCAATGTCTTGGTATGGTATCGACTCGTTAATTTTTAATTATGGTCCATTAGGGGGCATTACACCTGCAAAGTGTATGTATAAAGATACTTCAGCACATACAGGTACTTATGCAGTAAAAATGGTGAGTAAAGATATGGTGGGCATGGTAGCTCCGGGTATGTTGGTGAATGCACGCCCTGATTTTGATATTGCCGCTTACTTAGCTAACCCTAGCGGTGTTATTACCGACTATCTTACATTTAGCGGCGGTACTGCGGTTAGTAGCCGTTATTCTCATTTAACTGCTTGGGTAAAATATGCACCTGTAGCGGGTGATGTTGCCGTTTTGGGTATGCAAGCTATCAAGTCAGGTATTGGAACTGGGGGTAAAGATTCTGTAATTGGATCCGGTGTTTTATACCTTAATGCAACACCTAGTTATACGAAGGTTTCGATTCCTATGACTTATGTAGATGCTACCACGATACCGGATAAATTATTAATCTCTTTTTCTAGTAGTGACATCTCAGACAATCCTCAAGATGGTAGTACTTTATATGTAGATGATATAGATATTGTAGCAGGTGCCGCAAGTGTAAATTCTTTAATAGTTAATGAGCTATTTGCTGAGGTATTTCCCAATCCAGCAGCAAATGAAATTCATTTCCGTTCTACAAGAAAGAATGAATTGACTTTAAAAGTGTATAGTAGCAATGGAACATTGTTAGCCTCTGTACCTTTTACTCAGCAAGTAAGCCTCAGTACTAGCCAATTTCCAATAGGAACTTATTTTTATCAGTTAGCTGATTTGAAAAACAGAGCTATCCAAGAGGGAAAATTCAATGTAGTGAAATAGGCATTATTATTAGACTTTAAAAAGTTTTAATTCAAAAAGCGGCGCATAATTGCACCGCTTTTTGAATTTTATTACTCAAAGTACAATTAGTTGGCACCCGGACGATCTGTTACTGGTTTTACTTCACCTTTCTTATCAGCGCCCGGACGGTCGTTCACTGATTTTACTTCACCTTTCTTATCGGCACCCGGTCTTGTTGTTACTGCACCTGGGTCGTTTTTCTTAGTAGTATTACTTGGTGTTTTAACTGTTGTAGTAGTTGTTTTGCTTGTAGTTGCTGGCTTCGCAGTTGCTGTTGCACCTTTACTTGCAGCTATTATAGAATCTGCTTTGATAATTGCTAAGGCATTAATTGTTGAGTCGTTTGATGCTTGAAGAGCAGTCATTTTTTCTGCAATACGAGCATTAACTATAGAGTCCACTTGCTCTTGAGAGAATCCACCGGTTGAAGTCATGTTTTCAGATTGGCAAGAAGCTAATGCTAATAATGCACCACCGAAAAGTAACAAGGATTGTTTTTTCATTTTTGTGTTTTTAGATTTTTTGCAAAGATTATATATAATGATGTCTTTAGCAAAGAAAATGCCAAGATGTATGGTTAAAATTTAAAATTGAAGTTTTAGCTCATTGAATACTTGTCAATAAAGCTTTTGGCTTAAACAAGAAAGACATCAATTATGATGTCCTTCTTGCAAAATTGAATTATTAATTGCCTAGTTTTTATTTAATACTACCGGAACTGTGGCAGTTTTGCCTTGTTCATCAATAATCATCACATAGTAAGCGCCATTTGCAAAATGAGACAAATCAACAGTTTTTTTGCTAGAAACATTAACTGTTTCAACTTGTAATAAATTGCCTGTTAAGGAATAAATTTTGATGGTAGCAGCAGTTGTTTGATTGCTCCAGTCAAATGTAAGCTGTCCTTTAGTTGGGTTGGGATAAATAGCTACTTGAGATAGGCTAAAGCTACCAACACTTGTTAAGGATACTAAGAGAATATTTGATGGGCGAGAATAACAACCGTTGTTATTAGTTACCGCATAATAATAACCGGTAGAATCAGGATGATGAGTTTGTCCTGTAGCGCCGGGAATTAAACCATTAGGGCCAAACCACTGTAGGTTTCCGCTGAGATTTGATACTAACATATTGCCGATTAAAGAAATTACAGGAGCTGCGGGAGTTGTAAATAACGCCATTACGGTAGTGTCGGAAATTGAATTTTTAGTATAACACTTACCATCAGTTGTAGTTGCCACAAATATTATTTGATCGCCTGTTGTTAACATATCATTGTTATAAACTAAACCAGTTCCTACAAGGTTCCCATTCAAATACCATTCATAGATTGGGTTAGCTCCAAAGTTGGAAGCTGTAGCTGTAAATTCAATTAAAGAATCAAGACAACCAGGATTACTTCCTTTAGTAATAGCTACAGAAACTAAAGTTGTATCAACCGGCGCAACGCCCATAACAATGAAATTAGAAGTATCCGTAGCATTTGAAACGCAGGAATCCGTAGCGTAATAAACGATAGAAACAGAATCATTGTTTGATAAAGCAGTAGTGGTAAACATACTACTAGTAGCTCCAGTTACAGCTGTATTATTTACAAACCATTGGTACTGAGGATTACTACCACCATTAGTGATATTACTGGTAACGGTTACCGGCTGACCAGCACAAAGTAGGGTAGTGCTTGCTGCAATTGTAACAGAAGCGGTAATTTGAGCATGGGTTACTGTAATGCTATTGGAAGTAGCTGTAGTTGGAACAGCGCAAGATGAGTTAGAAGTAATTTCTACAGTTACCGCATCATTATTGTTTAATACAGCAGCAAATGTATCTGCATTACCACCTGCATTGCTACCATTTACTTTCCATTGGTAAGCAGGGGTACTACCACCGTTGGTTGGGGTAGCTTTAAACACAAGTGTTTGACCGGCACAACCCGGATTATTACCAGATAATAGGGCAATACTCACTGCAGCCGGAATAGTAGCTGCACGATATACGATGAATTTATTAGAATAGGCAGTGTCAAATCCACAGGCGCCTATATATTGCATCATTACGCTTAAAGTATCACCATTATTAAAGTTGATGGAATTGTACACAGAACCTGATGCTCCTACAGGGTTTCCATTCAATAACCAGCTGTAAGTAGGATTTGAAACACCATTACCAGGAGTTGCAGTAAATGTCAACGGAGAAAAGAAACAAGAAGGGTTTGAGCCTTGAGTCATAGCAATGGTTACAGCACCAGCAACGGGTCCACCACCTTTGATACTAATGGCATAATCTTCTACTTGACCGTTGGTTAATTGGCTGCAAGCAGTAATAGTACCAATCGGTGAATTATCACCAATAATGCGCATACGTAAAGGAGTACAACTTACTAAAGATGGTACCGTTAATACACTTGGAGCTGTATAAGTAAAGCTATGCACTTCATTAAATGAAGAACCGGAATGACTATATACTTGTTCGCTAGATTGGAATATGCCATCGTTGTTATAGTCAATATAAACTTTTACGTTTTGAGAACCACCACCAGTTTGAATATCGAAATTATAAGAATTGCCAGAGGTTACTTCGGCCATGTGTTTACAAGATTTGTCTATGTAATATTGATTGCCATCACCGGAATAGCCACTAGAACTTACACTCATATAAGTAAAGTTGGCATCAGCGATAATGATATCACGAGGACCTCTATTGCCACCGGTATTAGTAATGCCGGGAGGGGCGCAATTAGCAGCTACTACCGTAGAAGTAATTGGCGTAGCTCCTAGCGAACTAATCAGATTGCTTCTGTCAGTATTAAATAAAGCTGCGACTACTCTGTTGGCTTGTCCAGTGGTAAAACGAAGATCAGGGCAACCGGAATAATCCATAATGTTTTTCACAACATCTCCCAATGGTGCATTAGGGGTAACACAAGAATTAATAGCTAGTGGTGTACAGTTAAAAACGGAGCGCATGTGTGGGTCTGTATCACAAACTTCATCACCATCTGTATTGCAATTGTTATTAGTAGGGCAAGAAGCACCTCCATTATCTCCTTCAAATGTATGCCACAGGCTGAAAGCATGACCTACTTCATGTGGAAGCGTTTTTTGTCCAGCATTAGATGTGTAAGCTAGCATTACCGTACCATCAACATTTGCACTTGCACCAGGGAACCAAGCAAAGCCTGCAACAAAAGATCCGGTACTATTAAAACCATCCTGACCATCAATTTTATTTACAATCCAGATATTATAATATTCGGTCTTAGGCCATTTACTCAAAGCTTTAACTGTGGCTTCTGCGGCACCGTTCGTAGTATTATGTGCCATACCATCGGCCACATAACTAGCCAAACTACTACCATCTACCCGTACGATACCGGTAGTAGCTGCACAATTTGGATCACGCTGTGCTAATGCAAAACGAATAGGAATAGCCACTCCACCATTAGAAGTATTTGCATAGGCCGGCCAAGTTGCTGCATAAGTTTGGTTAAGGTAGTTAATCATATTGGTTAGTTGGGTAGTACTAGGGTTGTAGTTGCTACCCACCGGTCCTCCGGTATGAATCACATGGATAACCACTGGAATTTCATATACAGGGCCATTGGTAGTGTTTACGATTAAAGAATTACTGTTGTTCGCAGAATGAGATTGTAAGAAATTTGAAATTTTTGACCGCATTTGCTGTACTTGTTGTGCAAATACCGGATCGTTTTGAATCGCTTGCTGGTAGGTGGCATCAAAGCCGCAAGTTTGTCCATAAGAGACGGATAGCCCCCAAAAGAAGCTGAAAACCAGAATGTAAATTCTTTTAAGCATAGTTATACTAAAAAATTCAGGTGAGATTAAACAATAGTTTGTAAATATAATCGGATTATTAAAGAAATACTAAAATAGAAGCACTTAATTGAATATTGGCAATTTTTGAATTATTCTTCAAGACTGTTTATTTATTTATATTAAATCCTATCTTTGCCCACTTTAAAATTTTACAATACATAATAATTTAAGACTACCTATGCAATTAAAAGGGTTGGTGAAATTTTTTACCGCTGCGCTTATTCTTATTTCTCTGTATCAAATGTCATTCACATTAATCGCAAGAAATGTAGAATCTAAAGCTGAAAGACAGGCTGAAAAACTAGTGCGAAATGAACATCCCGATGTAAAAGGCGATGAACTAAAAAAACTAGTGGAAACACAGCTGGAGAAAATTACGGATAGCATGCAAGGTGTGACCGTTTTCAACTTCTTGGGAATGAAAAAATATACCTATCAAGAGGTTAAAGAGCAAGAGTTGAACTTGGGACTTGACTTGCAAGGAGGTATGAACGTTACCTTAGAAGTGAGTTTGGATGAATTAGTTCGTTCTATGAGTAACAATCCCAAAGATGTTGCCTTAAACAAAGCGATTGCTGATGCGGATTTAGCGAAAGCGAATAGTCAAGAAAACTTTGTAACCTTATTTGGACAAGCGTTTGAGAAAAATAACCCAGGTACTAAGCTTGCTTATCTATTTACAAAGCCATCTGAAAAAGAAATAACCCTAAACTCTACTAACG
>CALMXV010000221.1 GCA_937871155.1 uncultured Taibaiella sp.
TGGGAAACACACCGCACCTATTTAGTAGTCTTTTGTAATTTTTAATGAACAAAAGTCATGGTTAAGGGATTCCGTACTAGTACGCTTTATCTGTAGCCTTAAGTAGGTAATTTAGACTACTGATTTATGAAATCATTGTTTACCATAGGGCTTTTCTTACTCCTTCCATTAAATCATCTTTTTGCTCAAAATTATAAGGTAGATTCTTTAATTTCTGCCCTAGATAATACCACTCTTCAATATGATAAAAAAGCAGAGTTGCTAATTGAAATAGGGAATAAGCTAATGTACAGCAAGCCGCAACAAGCTATTCACTACCTTGAACAAGTATATCCCATTGCACCAAAAACAACGAAACAAGACCATTATCTCGTATTAGCCAATTTATGGGAAGGTATTGCTTACCAGTATCTATCAGAATTTGCAAAGTCAAGAGCCTATACTCAAAAGGCATTCAACCTTGCTGAAAAGCATCAATGGAAAGAATACATGGGGGCAGCTTATGGCACTTTCGGATTAGATGCTTTAAACCAAGGTAACTTTATTGGCTCCTTAAAATATTTTCAAGAAGCGTCTAACTATTACCGACTAACTAATGACCCGAAGGAGATGTTTATGTATAACAACATGGCAGCTATATACAGCAAAATAAAAAACTTTGAAAAAGCAGAAGAGTATTTTAATAAAGTATTTCAAGGGGCTATCAAAAACAACGACTCTGAAAGAATAGCTACTTCCATCTTGAATATAGGCTCCGTATTATTAGATCAAAAATTACCAACCCAATCTTTAGGTTATCTCAATTTTGCCACTCATTATTTTGAACAGAAAAACGACATCAACAACTTACCCAAAGCTTACGGCAATAAGGGAATCGCTTTTAAAGAACTGAAACAATGGGATAGTGCTATTTATTTCACTCAAAAAGCTATGGTACTAAATGAAAAAATAGGCAACAAGCGAAGCATAGCTATTCAGAAAAGTAATTTAGGAAACTACTATACAGAATTAAACCAATTAAGCAATGCAAAAACATTATTAGATGATGCCCAAACACAGGCAAACAATTTAAAGATGAAGGATCTTCAAAGAGATGTTGCACAGAATCTAAGTCTATACTTTGAACAAGCAAGAAATGCCGATAGTGCTCTATTCTATCTAAAAAAATACATGGTTTTAAATGAAGGATTGAATGGTGAAGAAACTCAACAAAAAATGGTACGCCTAGAGCTACAATTTGATTATAATAAAAAAGCAGACTCCTTAAAATTTAGAAACCAACTTACAGCTCTGCAACTGCAACAACAAGTGCTACTTTCTCAACAACAACAACAAAAGCTACTATGGGTAGAAAAAGAAAATCAGCTTCAGAAACTTCTTGACATCAAAAGGATTTCAGAACTGCAACAAGAAAGAATTAATAACGACAAAAAAGAAAGACAACTTAACCAAGCTAATAACGATAAAAAATTTCAACAGATTCAAATTGCTTCATTAGATAAAGACAACACACTTAACAAGCTACGACTGCGCCAACAGTGGCTTTTCACACTAGGGAGTATCTTGCTTTTAGGAGTTATGGGGAGCATTTTTCTTTATCGTTATCGTAACAAACAATCGAAACTCCAAACTCAACTAGCCCTTGAAAAAGCTGAATTTGAAAACAAAATGAATGTGGCAGCCTTAAGCACACTACGCTCACAAATGAACCCACATTTCATCTTCAACTGCCTCAATTCTATCCGGCTTTTTGCCGCTAAAAATGATAGTCTTTCTGCTACTAACTACATCTCAAAATTTTCAAGATTGATGCGACTAGTTTTAGAAAATTCAAAGAATGAACGGATAACCCTACAACAAGAAATTGAGACCTTGCAATTATACATCGACTTAGAATTGATGCGCTTTAAAGACAAACTAAAATATGACATCCACTTTACTAACGGTATGGATACTGAGTTTATAGAAGTACCTCCAATGCTGATTCAGCCTTATGTAGAAAATGCCATCTGGCATGGATTGATGCATAAAGAAGTAGGAGGTCAATTAAAAATAGACATCACTGAAAATGAAGAAATGTTACTCATAAAAATTCAAGACAATGGCATTGGTAGAACGAAAGCTATGGAACTAAAACAACAATCGGCAACACATCGTTCTTTTGCTATGAACATTACTCAAGAACGACTCGACCTTATGAATATGAAGTATGGTACGAAAGCAACTGTAGTTATAAATGACTTATATAAAAACGGTGTAGCATCAGGTACTGAAGTATGCCTAAACATTCCCATCCTATAATAAAATCAACTACCAATGAATACGATAAAAGCAGTAATTGTAGATGACGAACCGGATAGTGTAGAAACCCTTAAACTCATGCTGGGAGCATATCCACAAGTAACCGTTGTAGGTAGTTTTACTCGTTCTGATATCGCATTGAAAGAGATAAAAACTTTAGCTCCTGACCTACTTTTTACTGATATAGAAATGCCAGTATTAAATGGATTCGAATTGCTGGAGCAATTAAAACCAATAAATTTTCAAATAGTATTTGTTACAGCCTATAACCAATTTGCGCTAAAAGCATTTCGATTTAATGCATTAGATTATTTAGTGAAACCCATCATTGAAAATGAACTATCCCTTGTAATCGATAAAGCACAAAAAAAGGAACTAGTAAATGATGAACAATTACAAAACCTGAAGAAACAATTGAAAGAAGGGCATATTACTAAGATTGCCATACCGGATCAAACAGGCATTACGTTTATTGACATCAAAGACATAGTCTTTGTAGAAGCCTCAGGCAACTACTCTTCGTTAGTATTAAAAGACAAAAAGAAAATACTCGTTACCCGAAACTTAAAAGACATACAAGATGTATTGGAAGTGCAGCATTTCCTAAGGATACATCGGCAATTTATCATCAATTTGAACTTAGTTAAATCTTTTAATCGCAATGACAATACCCTTACTATGAGCACTGGTGACACCATGCCTGTAGCTCGAAGCCAAAAACAAAATTTAATTGAACAATTTGGATGGCTGTAAATGTTCTTACTTTTTAATAATCCTCACTTCCACCCTTCTATTGATAGAAGCTTGTTCAGGTGTTTCTTCATTCACATAGATGGGACGACTTTTACCAAATCCTTTATAGCGAATTCGTGAAGCATCAATACCTCTTGCTTTAAGGTATTCAAAGATAAATCGGGCTCTATTCTCAGATAAGTCCATCTGACGAGAATCTAAATCAAAAGCATCTTCTACATTGGAAATACAGCACACATGCCCTTCTACAGAAATTTCCATCATAGGATTTTCTTTCATAGCCGTTAGTAATGTTTGTAAATCTTCATCAGAAGCTTGTTTCGGGAAATGCCTTCCCATAGGGAAATAAATATTTTTGAGAATGTAGGATTTGCCCACAGGAATATTTTCAATTTCAAATCCAGGGTCATTGGTGGAAGGTGGCACTTCGGTTAATTCTTTGGGGCGCATCACTACTGTCATATCTCCACGGTCCGATATTAATTTCCTTTTATACACTTTTTCATACTCCATCACAATATCTACTCTTCTATCTTTAGCAACTCCTTGTGGCTTATCTGTAGTATCTTTTCGTTTCACCTCGCCTCTCCCTACTACGGTTCTTATTTCATTTAAGTTGAGATCAAACTTGCTTAAATAGTTTTTAACGAAATCAGCACGTTTCTGCGAAAGCAACAAATTATAATCTTCTGAAGCGATAAAGTCTGCATAGCCTACAATAGCAATTGGAGCCTTTCTATTAATTTTCTTATCGGCATAAAGCTGGTCAATAAATCGTTGTCCTTTGGAATCTAATGTTGGTATATCCAAATCAAAATACACCGAAAAGGTATCGTTTTTAGATTGGGAATATAAAGGTATCGCCCCTAAACAAACTAGTATTAAAAGCAATAAAAGTTTCATATACTTTTTATAGAAAGCTCAAGTTAATCATCCTAATAGATTCATCAAACTTTGGAATTGATTCCTTTCAATAGTTGAATGAATTTCAAAACAACCAACACTTAAATTTTTTTAAAATAAGGTAGGTGCCGCTAGGTCTTCCTGTTCATCGCCATTATCAGGCAATGGAAGTATTTCTTTTATATCAGCCGTTCCAAATTTTGTCCCGATAGTCTTCCATCCACTCACATCTATGGTTTCCGCCAGGTCTATTTCTTCTTCTACTAACTCCGATTTCTTTTTACCCGATTTTACAATTACAATTGGAGAGGAATCCGTAGTCACATACTTCAACACATTACCGTCTCCTTCTTTGATAAATTGATATTGGCTTTTTAGTGTTTTTGATTCTATTAAGAAGCGTTTTGCATAGTGTTGATTGGTTTTGGCATCATAGTATATTGCTGCAATGATTTTATCTTGATTAAACTTTTCTATCAACAATAAATTATCCGCTTCATATCGATTGAGTAAATCAAAATCGGTAAGCTCATACACACCGTTGTTATAAATAGTCAAGATAGTTTCTCCTTCTTCAAACGAGCCTAACAGCTTACCATTCCCCTCTTTATTCAACCGACCTATACTCGCATCATACCATATCTTTTGCCCACTTAATGTAGAGCGTCCTTTTTCTTTCAACTTAACGGTTTTGATAGGATATTTGGTCACTTGATTACCACCGGCACCACGACCTTTTATCTCTAAGTTTTCAAAAAGAAAGTCAAACAGTTTATTACGTGCTTTACTTCCAGGGGAAAGTAATATTGAAATTATCTCTGCTTCACCATTTGCATTAGCTGTGAAGTATAGTACTTTGCTATTGGCATTTCCTTTCGTAAGGTCATATTCTTTATCTCTGGTAATACCGGAAACATTGAAACGTTTGCCATAAGCGATTCCTGTTTTTCCATCCACATAAATCATGTTGTACGTCATGCGCTC
>CALMXV010000222.1 GCA_937871155.1 uncultured Taibaiella sp.
TATCACTACACTGTCGTTGATATCACGTAAGAGTTCTAATTCAAACTCTTTCCAACCTAATACGGCTTGTTCCACTAAGACTTCATGAATGGGAGAGGCCGTCAATCCTCTTTCTAAGGCGGCGTCTAATTCTTCTTTATACATCACAAAGCCACCACCGGTGCCACCCAAGGTAAACGAAGGACGGATAACGATGGGTAGTCCTATTTGTTGAGCATAGTCTTTACCTTCTAATAATGAGTTGGCTGTTTTGGCGGTTGCTACCGGAATACCCAATTCAATCATCCAATTTCTAAAAAGCTCTCTGTCTTCTGCTTTGTCAATGGCTTTAATATCCACTCCTATAAGTCGTACCTTATACTTCTCCCAAATACCTAGTTCATCTACTTCTTTAGCTAAGTTCAAAGCCGTTTGTCCACCCATTGTAGGCAATACAGCATCCACTTCATTTTCAGCCAATATCTCTTCAATACTTTCTACTGTCAATGGCTTCAAATACACTCTATCTGCTACTATAGGGTCCGTCATTATGGTAGCCGGATTGGAGTTGATTAGTATTGTTTTAATACCTTCTTCTCTAAGGCTACGTGCAGCTTGAGAGCCTGAATAGTCAAACTCACACGCCTGACCTATAATGATGGGACCTGAACCTATAATCAATACGGACTTGATGGATGTATCGCGTGGCATAGTTGTTATTTAGCTGTTTCAAGAGTGGCGATAATTGACAACAGAAATTGCTGAAAGCTTCTACTACTCTTGAAGGGTACAAAAAACGGGCATGACGCCCGAGTCGCAAAATTAATATTTTGGAGGTAGAAAAAAAGTAAATATTTGAATATACCTATAGAAAAAATTCGGCCAAAACCATTGAACTTTCCATAAACCACTACTAGGAAACCCTCCTCTGCCTATTTCATTTTTTCCTCTTTCATAAGTGCTTGAACATCTCCAATCAGTTGGTTCACGGAGCCTTTATCTGTACCATTGTACGAACCACGAATATGCCCTGTAGGATCAACCAATACAAAGCGTTCCGAATGGATAAAATCGCTTTGAATATCCACCACAGAGGTGTCTTCTACTGCGGAGATTAAATAGCTATAGCGAGCCATATCGTACAATTCTTTTTTATCTCCTGTAAGAAATTTCCACTGTACTGGATCGGCACCAAAACGCTGACTGTATGCGTTCATCGCTGCAACGGTGTCCTTTTTAGGGTCAACAGTATGCGACAATATCATGATGTTTTTATTTCCTTTAAATGTTTCGTAAACGGAAGTCATGTTTTCATTCATCTTAGGGCAAATGCCTTTACAAGTGGTGAAAAAATATTCAACAACCAAAATTTTCCCATCTACCTGACTCTTTGTAAAAGCTTGTCCGTTCTGGTCAATAAATGAAAAATCACGAATCTTATGATCTCCTTCTCCGATATAAGGCAGTGTCTTAGGCACTTCGCGAGTCACCTTATGGTAGTAGCCCATAAAAACAGCAGAGAACACAATAAAAAATGCCAATAAAATGTAAACCGTCTTTCTATTTGAAAACATGAGGATAAAAATGAGCCGCGAAAATACAACGATGTATTGAGGTAATAAAAAGAAAAGGTAGTTAGGTGGTTTTAAGAACGCATGAAAAAATTATAGACTCGTTATAATAATAACAACAAGTCTAACTTGAAAGCTTGTTTTAAAGGTTCCTGGCTTTAAATAATTCTATATTGCTCTATCGCAATAACGTAACATCTCCTTTCATTTGCACTTTATGACCATCGGCAAATTCAATTTCAAAATAATAGAAATAGACACCATTATCTTGAGGAACTCCTTGATACCTTCCATCCCAGCCTTCTAATAATTGAGATATCTGATGGAATACCTCAAAGCCCCATCGGTTGAGTATTCTAAAATATTTTACCTGAAACCCTCTTTTAATATTCAACAACGGACGAAAGACATCGTTACGTCCATCACCATTGGGTGTAAAAGCATTCGGGAATAATACCGTATAGTCTAATCCTAAAACTTGAAATGAAAGTGAAGCTGAATCTTTACAGCCGGAATTGCTCATAGCTCCTACAGTAATAGTAGTGGGTGCATGAAGCTTGGCGTATTGAGACTTTTTATCTTGATAGGGAAATAAGCTCGCCGGCGACCAATAAAGCACTTGGTAATAGGCTTGATTGGAGTAGGTATTTAAATTCATCAATTCTCCAACATAGGGTAAGACCAGGTCGGAACGCAACTCTAGTTGAAAATGATCAATCGTTATCTTAATAGTTCTATAAACACTATCGCAGCCCATTAAGGTTTGAAGTGTATCCTGAAATTGGGTATTGGAATAATAGGTCTTGTCTTCAAAAAGGAAAGAATCACAAACCACAGTATCCCATGTTTGTGTATAGGCATAGGTTGGTTGAATCGTTATTGTAATGTGGCGATAGACACTATCACAGCCTTTAGCAGTACGTAAAGTATCTTGAAGTGTTGTGTTTTGTAAGTACCTAACTCCATTAATCGTTATCGCTCCACAGCTAATTGTATCAATAGAAATGGATATAGGTGGTAAAGATACAGTAAGGTTTAAGGTTACAATGCTATCACATCCATTTATGGTTTTAAAAGTATCTTGAGCCGTACTATTGCTGGTTACATAAGTTATCCCATTAAAGCTATATGACTGTCCATAACAGATAGTAGCATGTTGAGTTGTTTTATAAGCAGGTAAAACCGTTAAGTGTAAATTGATAATACTGTCGCAGCCGGTAGAAGATAGTATCGTATCCGTGGGCGATTGAGTAGAATAGTTATAGGCAACTCCGTTAAATACATAGCTCTGCCCTTGACAAATCGTAACCGTTCTGGTGACTTGGATAT
>CALMXV010000223.1 GCA_937871155.1 uncultured Taibaiella sp.
TGGCACGCTATTATCCAGCATCAATCAAGAGGGTAATGTTAGAAGTCTATTTCCACTCACTGCTTCCTTAAAACTATCATCTGAATTAAAATCTGGAAAGCAACCTGGCTATGCGCTACATGAAAATGGCAACCTAGATGTGATACTGCTTCATCATCCGGATATTACAACGGCTCAAGCGGCACAAAGCCTTCTTGAAAAAGGATATGAAATCGCCTTCCTTTTACCTGAACAAAATGGGATTCGCTTACAAGTAGCGCCGAATAAGCTGACTGAATTAGCGGCTTTACCATTTATCTATTTCATAGAACCGCTAGATATTAACCCACAACCGGAAGATGTAAAAAGTGCTACAGACCATCGTTCCAATACCATAGCAACCGTTTATAAAAATGGCCTGAAGTATGATGGAACCGGAATATCTATCGCCTTAAATGATGATGGTGTCATCGGTCCACATATTGATTATACCGGACGACTCATCAATCAATACATCACCTTTGACAATGGCGCCCATGGTGACCATACAGGAGGAATCATTATGGGCGCAGGCAACGTAAACCCTACAGCTCATGGCATGGCTTTCGGTGCTGACTTAGGCGTATATGGTGTGAGTGGCTCCTTTGCTAGTACCTACCAAGCTTTTGATAGCATCTATAATCACTATATTTCCAAAAGTACTCGTATCATTTCCACTTCTTATGGAGATGGCAATAATACCGGCTATACTTCCAGAGCTCGTTTAATGGACTTACAAATTAATTCGATGCCGGAACTCATGCATGTTTTCTCAGCCGGCAATTCCGGCACCTCCAATTTTAGTTACGGAGCCGGAGCAGGATGGGGAAATATTACCGGAGGACATAAACAAGCAAAGAATGTAATCACCGTAGGCAACTTAACAGAGATCGATGCCTTAGCTAGCAGTAGTAGTCGAGGCCCTGCAAAAGATGGTAGAATAAAACCGGACATCTGTGCAGTAGGTACGAATGTCAATTCCACATTAGGCCCCAATACCTATCAACTTATGAGTGGTACCTCTATGGCTTGTCCGGGTGTTGCAGGCACATTAGCACAATTGGAACATGCTTATAAGGCACTTCATAATAATATAGCGCCCCCCTCCTCTTTAATGAAAGCATGTATTTTAAACACAGGAGATGATTTAGGCAATGTAGGTCCTGATTATAAATTTGGTTATGGAAGAATCAATGCTAGAAGAGCCTACAGCATTATTGCAAACAATCAATTTCTTTTCGACTCGGTAGCACAAAACAATTCAAAAACACATAGCATCACGATTCCTTCAGGTGTAGCAGAATTACGCGTGATGGTTTACTGGCACGATAAAGAAGCGACTGCGGGCGTATCCAAAGCATTAGTCAACAACCTTGACATGAGTGTTGTAACCCCTTCCGCACAAACGGTACTTCCTTGGATTTTGAATAAAACCGCAACCGTAGCAGCACTTAATTCATTAGCAACACAAGGAGTAGATACTTTAAACAATATGGAACAAGTAACGATTGCGAATCCTGCTGCCGGCAACTATACCGTTTCTGTTGTAGGTACAGCTGTTCCTTTTGGACCTCAAAAGTATGTAGTGGTTTACGAATTTGTTTATAATGACATTACCCTGACTTATCCTTTAGGAGGAGAGTCTTTAGTACCGGGTACCAGTGAAATCATTCGTTGGGACGCCTTAGGCAATACCGGCGTTTTCACCCTTCAATATACAGTAGATAGCGGTATGACTTGGGTGAACATAGGCAATTCAACAAGCGGTAGTGATCGCCATTATTATTGGACACCTCCTGCCACAGTTACAGGAAAAGCATTAGTAAAAGTAAGTAGAGGCACCACTTCAGATGTATCGGATGCTACCTTTTCTATCATTGGCGTACCCAACAACTTAGTGGTAAACTGGGTGTGCTTAGACTCCTTTAAAGTTAGTTATAGTGCCGTAACCGGTGCTACAGGATATATCGTGACAGTACTTGGCAACAAGTATATGGATTCTGCAGCTACCTCCAACACTACGAGTTGTGTAGTACATGGCATCAATACGTTACAAGCTGGCTGGTATAGCGTACAAGCGATTGGCCCTAATGGCTGTATTGGCAGAAGGGCAATTGCTAAAACAAGAACTACTGCACCATTCAACTGCGTCATCACAGACGACCTTAGCCTGAATAATATCGACTCCCCCAACGACTCCAGTATCTTCACTTGCCAACCCATATTACAATCCGACTCCTTAAAAATTACAATAAGCAACAATGGCTTGAACCCCTTGTCCAATGTCAGAGTTAATTATACCCTCAATGGAGGCACGATTATTACTGATACTATAACTACCCCAATACCTGCTGCCACACAAATATCCTATACCTTCTCTCAACCTATCTCGTTCAGCACTCCGGGAGTTTACACTATTCAATGCTGGATAGAACATCCTAGTGATACCAAAACTCAAAACGACTCTTTGACAATTACTAAACACATTATTCAACCGCCTTCAGCAGTGCTTCCTTTAGTTGAAGACTTTGAAAGCTTTACTAACTGCGCCACAACTGCCGATTGTGAAACCACTACCTGCGCCCTTAAAAATGGCTGGACCAATGATATCAATTTGAAGGGAGATGATATAGACTGGAGAGTACTAGCAGGCCCTGCACCTTCAGTAAGCAGTGGCACAGGTCCCACTCAAGACTTTAGTCCCGGCACCACTACCGGTCATTATTTATACCTTGAATCTGATAATTGCTCTGCTAAAACCGCTCATTTAATTTCACCTTGTATCGACCTTACCAGTACCAACAATATGTCTTTAAAATTTGCGTATCACCTATATGGTAGTGGTATGGGAAGTTTACATATCGATGCCCTAGTAAATGATGTCTGGATGTTGGACATTGCTCCAGCCATCAGCGGCAACCAAGGAAATAGTTGGAAAAGCCAAACGATAGCCTTAAGCAGCTTCAATGGGAAACTGATAAACCTACGTTTCAGAGGTATTACAGGCACTAATGGCACTAGCGATATGGCGATAGATGCTATAAGAATTGCAGCACCCAATACAGTTGCCACGCTTAACGAAGAGCCCCTTTTGACAATTGCCCCCAATCCATCACAAGACTTATTTAATCTATCCTTACCCAAAGGAAATTATGAACTAAAAGTTACGGATATCAATGGGCGTCTAATCCTAAAAACTTCTACCCATGAAACCAACAACTCTATTAACCTGAAAGGACAGCCCAGTGGAATTTATATGTTGACCATTACCCATCCTACAGGTGTATGGGTAAGGAAATTAGTGAAACAATAAACTAGGTGCTTTCATGAAATTCTAGAACAGAACAGAAACAAAAAAAAGAGAGGTAGTCAATGAGGACTATCTCTCTTTTTGCTGCTACAAGCATTTCTTCTTAAGAGACCCCATCTACACTTGCTGCTTCCAGCTCCCCCTTTTCTACTCTTAAATTCTCAATGATATCTGCTTGTCGTTGTGGTGTATTTTTACCCATATAATATTCTAAGAGCTTCTGGATTTTTATCTCTTGACCCAGCATCACCGGTTCTTTACGCATATCCTCTCCTATAAAACGTCCAAACTCATCGGGTGAAATCTCTCCAAGCCCTTTAAAGCGGGTAATCTCCGGTTTGCCACCCAATTCTTTGATTGCAATTTGCTTTTCTGTTTCGCTATAGCAGTATATCGTTTTTTGCTTGTTTCGTACTCTAAACAAAGGAGTCTGTAAAATGTACACATGTTCTCGCTTCACCAAATCAGGAAAAAACTGTAAGAAAAAGGTCATCAACAACAGCCGGATATGCATACCATCCACATCGGCATCCGTAGCTATGATGATGTTGTTGTATCGCAAACCATCCAAGCCTTCTTCAATGTTCAATGCATGTTGCAACAGGTTAAACTCCTCATTTTCATAAACTATTTTTTTGGTCAGCCCATAGCAGTTCAGAGGTTTACCACGAAGGGAAAATACAGCTTGTGTTTCTACATTTCTGCTCTTAGTTATCGACCCACTAGCACTATCACCTTCGGTAATAAAAATGGTACTCTCCTTCTGTTTCTGAAAAAAATCTTCTTTGGCTTTGGCCGGCGCCTCTCCATTCAAGTGGATACGACAATCGCGCAACTTCCTATTATGAATATTTGCTTTCTTAGCACGTTCATTTGCCAACTTTCGGATGCCGGAAAGTTCTTTGCGCTCCCGCTCACTTTGTTCGATTCGCTTTTTAATAGCTTCAGCAGTTGCCGAATTTTTGTGTAAAAAATTATCCAACTCCTTAGCTAAGAAATCCAACACAAAGCTGCGCATACTAGGCCCATTTTCCCATACCGTTTGCGAGCCAAGTTTAGTTTTGGTTTGTGATTCAAACACCGGTTCCTGCACCCTTACCGCAATGGTAGCACTGATACTCTGACGAATATCGGCAGCATCATAATCTTTCTTATAAAAATCGCGAATTACTTTTACAAAAGCCTCTCTAAACGCTGCCTGGTGCGTACCTCCTTGTGTCGTATGTTGCCCATTCACAAAAGAGTAAAGATCTTCACCATAATCCCCAGTATGGGTAATGGCTACTTCTATATCATTTCCTTTGAGATGAATGATGGGATAACGTAAGTTCTCTGCATTCGTCTTTCTTTGTAGCAAATCCAACAACCCATTCTTCGACAAATAATTTCTACCATTGAAATTTATCGTCAATCCGGCATTGAGAAAACAATAATTCCAAAGCTGGTTTTCTACGTACTCAGCTATAAAATGATAATTTTTAAAAATGCTATTGTCCGGCTTAAACATCACCAACGTACCGTTGCCTTCAGTTGATGCTTCTTCTTTAAACTCCGTCGTCAACTCCCCTCGCTGAAACTCTGCCGCCTTCATCCGCCCCTCTCTATAAGCAGTCACCTTAAAATAATCACTCAAGGCATTCACCGCTTTCGTACCTACCCCATTCAGCCCTACCGACTTCTGAAACGCCTTACTATCATATTTTGCACCAGTATTGATTTTGCTGACGACATCTACCACTTTCCCCAACGGTATGCCGCGTCCATAATCTCGCACCAGCACACTCCCCTCACTTATTTTCAAGTCTATCCGCTTCCCAAAACCCATTGTATATTCATCAATACAATTGTCCATCACCTCTTTCAATAGTATGTAAATACCATCATCCATACTACTACCGTCACCCAATTTCCCTATATACATCCCCGGACGCAAGCGGATATGCTCCCGCCAATCCAGCGACCGAATACTATCTTCATTATACTCACTTTGTTGTACTGCCATGTATTTTTATTGCTATTAGTTGCAAAGAAACTTAAAAATACAGCATCCTTCCCAATACAGTGAAGGTAAAATTTTTGGGGGTTAAGCTTTGATGCTACTATGAAGCGATAGTGGCGATGGCACCGTTCATCAGCAGCAATACTATGAAGCTTTTCTTAGCGCAACCGATCCAGTGGACTCACCACCTTAGCAATCGTATGAGGGCTGATACAAAATCGCTCGCTATGTGGCGTATTTATTCGACATAAGTCTCCATTGTCACGATTTTCACGCTCTTGAATACTTGGACTTTCATTAAAACCTATATTGTAATTATTATATTGTTGGGATAACAATTTTGAACTAAAATAGGTACTTGTTTATATTCCCCTCAAGTTGGTCTAGGTTCTTGTTTATTAACCATTCTTCAAGCGAAATCCGCTTATAACCTAACCAAATATTTAAATAAATCAGTCAGATGTATCTTTTTCCCTTCCAAATATATTGTGATATTGTAAAGCGGTGCACCTGTTGCCTTGTTATTGAAACTTAAGTAACCTGATTTATCAAAATCCATCAGTCAAAATACTTAAAGTTAGCAACCAAAATTAGCACTCAAATTTACTTGTTAAT
>CALMXV010000224.1 GCA_937871155.1 uncultured Taibaiella sp.
CAAATAGATGATGAACAATTAAACAAAGCGATTCGTTTAGCCAGTTTAGCCACCTTAATTCAAGAACTTCCAAATGGTGCGCATACTGTGCTAGGAGAGCGAGGGAATAATCTTTCCGGAGGGCAAAAGCAAAGAATTGCAATAGCCAGAGCTATTTATAAAGGTGCTTCGGTATTAGTTTTTGACGAAGCAACTGCAGCGTTGGATACAAAAACAGAAGAAGAAATTACTCAATCAATTTATGAACTTGGTAAAGAAGCTTTGACTATCATTATCATCGCACATCGATATTCATCATTACGTTATTGCGATAAAATATTAATGTTGGAAGAAGGAAAAATTGTTCGTTCTTGTACCTACGATCAATTACTTAACTTTTAAATAAGCTAGGGCTATGTTGGTAAGCATCATCATGACCACTTATAATGTTGAGCAGTTTATAGACAAGACTATCCGCTGCATTCAACAGCAAACCTATCAGCAGTGGGAGTTGATTATAGTAGATGATCATTCTACGGATGCTACCGTAGCGCATATCCGTAAATACCTTAACGACTCAAGAATTAAACTTTGGGAAAACGAAAAAAATCTAGGCTTTATACTTAATAAAAACAAAGCTTTTGGTTTTGCACAAGGCGAACTTCTCACCTTAATGGATAGCGATGATATGTGCGCTGCTACAAGGATTGCTCGGCAAGTCGCCATCTTTAAGCAGCATCCGGATATTATGTTATGCGCTACAAATTTTCAACGAATCGATGAATTTGATAACCTTCTTTATGCAAATACCATCAACGAAGATTTGGTGTTGAAGGACTTACCTAATGACTTTCCTGTGAGCTATAATAATATCATGTTTCGAAAACAAATAGTAGCGACCTATGGCTTATTCGATTCTTTTTTTAGAGAGTATCATGGTGAAGACCAATATTGGACAATGAAAGTGATGTGCGATCATCCTCTTTATTTTATAAAAGACATACTTTACAGTTATCGTATCAATCCAAATTCCTTAACTACTAACTTAACGAGCCCTAAGCAATTGATCATGGAAGATATTATTGCTTATCTTAAACAACAACGATTGGAAACGGGAACAGATGATGTAGAACAAAATAACAACGATACGCTTCAAAACTATGTCGCCCAACTATTATCTAATAAGTCTTTGTTGGCAGATCGATATCGATTGTGGGCAGTAAAAGCTATTGAGCAAGGTAGTATGAGAAAGGCAGCAGCATTGTTAAAGCAATCGTTTCTACTTAATAAATGGAGCTTGCCGCTTTATAAAACACTAAAATATTATTTGACGAAACGCTTTTTACATTAATTGCAAGTTGCCTATATGAAAGTAAGTATAGTGATGTGTTGTTATAATGAAGAACGTTTTATAGAACGGGCTATTCACTGTATTCTACAACAGACATATACCAATTGGGAGTTGATTATTGCAGACGATGGCTCTACCGATACTACACAAGCACTGATTAAAAACTATATTCATGATCCACGAATTCTATTTGTGGTTAACGATAGCAATTTAGGCTGCCAAAGAAATAAAAACCAAGCATTGCTTCGATGTACAGGAGCATTAATCACTCAACTAGATGCGGATGATACTTGTCCGAACGATAGAATTGAAAAGCAAGTCAACGTTTTTATAGAGCATACAGATGCCATGATCTGTGGCACTAATTTTCAAATAGTGAATCAAGAAGGAACGGTGCTGGCAAAGAAAGAGTATGAACAAGACTTTTGGATTGGGAGTAATGTAAAGCCTTATCCCTTTTGGTTTCCGGGATTAATGTTTAAAAAGAAATTGCTGGATGAATTTGGAATGTATCATCCTCATTTTTTTGGTATCCATGGCGAAGATCATTATTGGACCATTCGTGTCAATAAGCAGTACCCTATTTATTTTATTAAAGAGGTGCTTTACAATTATCACATCAACCCGAACTCTGTAACCAATGTTTTAGACAATCCAAGAAAATTAATTGTAGAAGAAATCTTGGAAAAATTAAACTCGCAACAGAATGAGTGGGGAACAGATTGGTTGGAACAAGGTAAGCCGGAATTACTTTTAGCTTACGAACAAGAGTTGATGTTAGATAGCACTTTAATGGGTGATAAATATCGAATATGGGCAGCCAAAGCAATTGACAGTAAAAAATTTCAATTAGCCTTTTCCTTATTAAAACAGTCCTTTACTTACAATAAGCTTAACTACAATTTTTATCGAACATTAGCCTATTATTTTAGAAGCCGATGGCAATAAAAAAACTAATTGAATTAAGAATTTATTACGATTTATGAAACTATTTGTTCTTTCTGAAACCTTGACCACCGGCGGTGCTGAGTGGTTTTCATTGCGTCTGGCAGCAGCTTTAATGAAGAAAGGACATTCGGTATATTTTTTTGTGTTACGACCCGATATTATCAATGAAAGAATTGTACAAAAATTTCCTCAAATAAAAATCTTGACGCTTCCCTTATGGAAGATAAAGCTTTTGGTGCAGGTAGATAGAGTAACCAAAAAATTGCTGGGTAAAAATATTTTTGTTGAACGTGCCAATGTTACGTTTATAAGAAAACATATCAAGACCGTTAAACCTGATGCCTTACACAGTCATCTGATAGAAGCGGATTTGGTAGCTATGAAAGCCGCTATGGGTACTGAAAGTCGTGTAGTAACCACCGTACATGGTGATTATAGCATGGCTTTAAAACAGCATAAACGAGAAAAGGAAATTACAGAATTGATGCAAGGGCTTTCACATATAGCTGTAATATCAGATGAACAACAGGAAATTCTCCTCCAACATTTTCCGAAGGAGAAACACAAGATTTCCAAAATATATAACGGCTATCCTCTTGAATCTTCTTTGGAAGCAAAGCCTAAGTCAACATGCTTTACTTTTGGAATGATAGCCCGTGGTATTCCTGAGAAAGGTTGGCAGTCACTGATTAAAGCCTTTCAACAACTATCAACCCCTAATGTGCAATTGCATTTGTATGGTGAAAGTGACTACTTATTACAGTTGAAAAATGAAAACCAAGATGCTCGAATTCATTTTTTCGGGTTTACAAATGAGCCATTGAAAGCCATTCAAACTTTTGATGTAGGGATGTTTCCTTCACAGTATGCCGGAGAAAGCTTACCTACGACCCTTATCGAATATTTAGCCCTACAAAAACCTGTTATTGCAAATAATATTGGCGAAGTGAGCAATATGCTTCAAGTAAACCATACTCAGCAACAAGCAGGTATTGTTATCCATCCTAAAAACGAAGCAGAAATGATACAACAGCTTTACAAAGCCATGAATAAAATGCTTGTAGAGCCGCAGTATTATGAAGTCTTAAAAGGTCAGTGCCAGAGAGCCTTTCAAAAATTCTCTATGGATAGTTGTATCGAAGCTTATGAAGCCTGTTATTTAGGACATGATTAATAAGCATAGTCAGCTTATCGAAGTCCCTTTTCTTTCATGATTTTATTCATCCATTTCAATAAGGAGAAACCAATGGCTGCTGCTATAATGAGTAAGCAAAAATTGACAATAAAAAACAATTGTTTGTTTTCATAGTTGTACCAAGTTTTTGCTAATACACCCGATAGTTTGTTGCCTATTGAAGTGGATAAGAAAAAGCCTCCCATCATAAGTGCGGTAATACGTGGTGGACTCAATTTGGATACTAAGCTCAATCCCATCGGACTTAAAAACAACTCCCCAACAGTTATCACTCCGTAACAAGCTATCAGCCATAAAGCAGAAACCTTAATGGTACCATTCATGCTATAGTGTACGGCGGCTACCATTACCAAGCAAGAAAGAGCGGATATCAACATACCCCAAGCAATTTTCCCGGGTGTGGTGGGTTCTTTTCCTCGCCGTTTCAACAGTGCAAAAAATCCCACAACCAACGGAGTTAGCGCTACTACCCAAAACGGATTGATGGATTGAAACAGCTCCGGATTGGCGGTATAGATGGCTTGCCCCTCCTCTGGTCGTTGGTCAGCAGGCATATTACTGAAATACTTGGGGTAGTCATAGATTTTAACCTCTTGCCCATTTTCTTTGAGCAGTTTAAAATTCTTATCGTAAGCTGTAATCGTATCTTTTGCAAAGACCACCTTATCGGCTAAGTACAAATCAGAAGCAAACTTCTCAGTACTGCCACTTACCTTTCTATCCGTATAGCTTTCTGCCCAAGTAGTCAACACGGTTCCATTTTGTTTGAACACAGCCCAAAACATAATACTAACTGCAAAGATGGCTAACAGAGCGGCGATAGGTCTTTTGTCGTCTTGAGGTGCTTTTAAGTAGATAGAAACAAAATAAAATATCACGGGGACACACGCAAAAATAAAGGCATCTGTAGAGTCGCTACCAAAAATATTATTAGGAATAATCCAGCCAAGGTAGCCCGCAATAATAGCCGGAAGGAATACGATAGCAAATAAATTTCCAATGGTGATATCTCCTTTTTGTGCTGGTTTTAGAATATTAGCTGAGCGATAGTTTTTCAAACCTAATGAGAAAACTATCAATCCTATAAACATACCAATACCTGCAGTCATGAAGGCTTCATCCCAGCCATATTTATTTCGCATAAATGCAGCAATAATGTTGCAAATAAATGCACCAATATTGATGCCCATGTAAAAGATATTAAAGCCGGAGTCTTTTTTATCTCTATAAGTATCGGTTGAATACAAATTGCCTAAAAGGGTAGATATACTCGGTTTGAAAAAGCCATTCCCAATAATGACCAACGCCATAGAAATATAAAAAGCTGTTGTACCTTCTAGCGAAAAGCCTAGATAACCCAAGCCCATCAGTATCCCTCCAAAATAGACGGCATTGATATAACCAATTTTTCTGTCGGCTAAGAAACCTCCAATAAAGGGAGTTAGATAGGTTAAGGCAATGTAGGTACCAAAGATATCGCTGGCATCGCCCGGGTCAAATCCCATACCGCCATCCGTTTTAGCTGCTTTCATGTAGAGGAAGAAAATACCCAACATGAGATAGTAGCCAAAGCGCTCCCACATTTCAGTAAGGAACAAAAACGGTAACCCTTTCGGGTGCTTGCTGGCTACTGTAGTGGAAGTGGTCTGATTCATACGCTATATTATGGCGTCAAAATAAAGATTTTATTTCATTTACCACAAAACGTCCTTTGCATAAAAAGAGTATTGTATTTTTACCGCATTCATAGCTGTAGGTAAAAGAAAAAAACGTTACCTGTCAAAAATTTGAGAACACATTATGTTGAATAGTATCCGCTATTATTGGAAAATTTATAATCGATTTGGTAGTAAAGCCATTCAGTTTTTAGTTCAGTCAAAATTTAAACAAGACAAACTTAACAACATACGATTTGCTTCCTTAAAGCATCCCATTAATCTTAGCAATTTTGAAGCAGATGTAAGTACCTTGTTTCAGATATTCTTGGCGGAAGAATACGGAGTGAAACTGAAAGAAACACCAAAGTACATCATTGATTGCGGTGCTAATATTGGCTTATCAGCCGTTTATTTTGC
>CALMXV010000225.1 GCA_937871155.1 uncultured Taibaiella sp.
TTTTTGATATGTTCTTCACCTTGCGCCTGTGAGCAAACCTTGAAGATGGGAAAGCTTTCTCAAAACCGGTAACCGTATATTGGTTGATGATGCTGTTGATGCCGGACAGGGTAAAGACCGGCTTGCCCTGCCCTGTAACGTAGGAAATAATGGTGGTGTCGGCAAGAGTAAGGTGGATGGTATATTGCGCAACGCTTACCTTACAGGCAAGCAGCAATATGCCAATGACTGACAATAGTTTTTTGTACATAATTGAAAATGTTTTTGTGTTGAAAGAAATTAGTGTTTTTGAATAATGATCTTCCTTACAAGAGTAGCATGGTTGGCAAAGCGGATATGCAGGTAGTATATGCCATCTGCCAAGCCGTCAGTAGAAAGTCTGTTAGTGCCGGGGTGTGTTTGTGTGCGGAGCAATTTGCCGTCTATAGAATAGAGTGCAATGTGCAAAGGATTCTGTGATGTCGGAACGTCTATATTGATGTAGTCAGTAGCAGGATTGGGAAAAACTGTAAGATTACCATCTAAAAATAAATTCATTACAGAGTTAGCGGCGTCAGGCATAAAACGAGCGATAAAAGGTTTGCTATAGTTAAAAGAACCTTGAGGATTTATAACATTATATCCACACGATAATAGTTTATAATCCGGTTGTATAACAATATCGCTAAAAGCTGTGAGTAGGCTTGTCGAGATTACTCCATTCATACCAAAATCATTATCTATATTACCATTAGAAAGCAATCTGTATATTATAGCGTTTGTATCATTTTTCCCTCCTAATAATATTTTCCCGTCTTGTTGTAGTTCTAGAGTATGCGTATCTCCATAATCAATTTTGGCTATTCCGATTTTTCCAAAACTATAATCTAATGTTCCTGTAACATCAAACCTTATTACTGCGAGGCTGTCTCCATGCCCGGCTAAGAGTATTTTCCCATCTGGTTGAAGGCACATAGCCTTGCAATAGAGAAGTCCACCCAAATTCTTATTGGTATAAGCCATACCTTTATGATTAAAAGAAGTATCCAAACTGCCGTCTGATAATAAACGGATAGCTGTAAAAGCATATGTACCCCAAGGCGGGTTAAGCGATGAAATTCTTGCTTTTACCCCTACTACTATCCTGCCGTCAGGCATTAGGGCTATGTCATTGGGTGTGGGATACTCGAAACCTTCGGCAAGCCTCACAATGCCGTTTACGCCAAAGCTACTGTCCACCCTACCATCAGGATGATAACGTATGACCTGAAGTGTATCTGACAGGAACTTGGTAGATCCGTAAGCTATTATTTTACCGTCAGGTTGTAATGTTATTGAACTCATTGCATCGCTTATAGCAGAGGTCAATGTGTTTATGTAAGAAGTCATTACATAGCCTCCTCCTCCAAAACTACTATCAAGGTTCCCATCTTGTTTTAACCTGATAAGTAAAAAATCTTGGTTAGTAATTCCCGTATCTGCACTTCCTCCTAACAGAACTTTACCATCCGGTTGTAAATAAAGAAGTGTCACTATTGTATTATTTAATCCTAATGCACTTATTTTGAAACATCCATTATTGGCAAAACTAGCATCTTTTGTACCATCCTCATTAAGCCGTCGTACTATATACATATATGTAGTATTCTCTACTTCTGCACCGGTTACAATTATTTTATTATCTGGCTGCACTACTAAGCGTGTATAACCACCGGTATCGCCCATATATATCCCATTATTAGCAAACGTAGGGTCTAAGCCATACAAGAGTTGCGCATAGGAATTAAAACTTACAGGTAAACAGAACAGTAATAAGAGTAATACCTTTTTCATACTAGTGTGTTTTAATGGTTTTAAAGTTACACAAATCTTTTAATGAGATGTGTAGGGGGGCTATGATTATGTAGTTTCATTTACGTTTTATTTGAAAGGGGTTACAGAGGAATATCAACATACAAGACAACACAAATCAACGTACCTAAGTCAGACAAAGATATAAGTAAGGCAAAACGTAAGAAATAAAGCAAACTTGCTGCTATTGAACCTGTCATCAGCCATTTAAAACTGTATTATAGGCTGTGTAAAAATTTTCTAAATGGAATAATAGGCAATATGATAAACCAATCCTTTCTGCAATTGCGATGAGCTTTAAACTAGCGATGAACCTCTGGCGTTTAGAGGCAACTAGACGTTGACAACTCTTCTAAAGGTATCTTATAGCAGTTTATCAAGGATTTTTTGGCGAAAATTAAAAATGACTTTTTGAGGGTTGACTAGTTATATAGACGGATTAGATGTTATAGTAGTAGTTACAGACACGCGAAAGGGTATGTGCACTATCGAGGGACATTTGGGCATACACTATTCTGTTATGATTAATGACGTATTGTGTACGCTACAAGTTCACCTTACAGTTTTAGAAATTCCAAAGCAATTATTTACTCAAGTAAACAACAGAATATCACTTTCGTGAAAAAGAGCTACAAAAAAAGAGGCTGCACGAGAAGGCGCCTCTTTAAATAATAATTTGTTAGGTCTTTCCAATAATAGTTGCCGCTCTGAATTAAGAGTGGAACGCGTTTGTAAAGAAGTATAGATAAATGGTCAAAAGCACAAAAAAGATAATAACGAGGGACATCATGGTAATGGTATTTTTATAGCCTTTATTTACCACCTTCATTTTATGTAGCTCGCTAATATTATTCATGATATTCTCTGTTCTAGAAAATCCGGTTTCTCCTTTCACAACATAATCATAAGCCCCATATTTCATGCTATCTACGGCTACATCTATTTTGTCTTGGCCCGAAAGCATGATGACTTGAGTATCTGGTCTGAGGGTTTTAATCTCTTTTAAAATTTCCACTCCATTTTTAGCATTGGGTAGATGCGCACTAAGATGATAGTCTAACACTACTATTTCAGGATCGAGATCTAAACTTTTAATCATTTCTTCTCCACTTTCAAAGGTTTTGATATCGTAAAGAAACCGTTCGCTTAGATAGTCCTTAAGCATTTCATTTTGAATTGGTTCATCATCCACCAAAAAAAGGTAGCGTTTGTTAGTTGCCATGTTGAGTTAAATTCAATTGATGGGTAAAATAGAAAAATAAATTTATCCTACCAATGATTTTGCTTTATTTAATAATTACAATTATCAGTATTGACTTAAATCAAACAACAAACATATAGCCACCCAAAAAAGAGCCATATACAGCTTTGTATATGACTCTTTATATTTCTTATGAAGAAAATTAATTAAGCTAATTTGAACGCCACTTTAACAGCATCTACATAGTCTAGTTTTTCCCAGGTAAATAACTCAACGGAAACTTTCTTTTCATTATCTTTTCCTTCGTTGAATACTTTATTCACCACTTCATTTTTTCTACCCATATGTCCATAAGCTGCCGTTTCACTATAGATCGGATTACGCAATTTCAAGCGTTGTTCGATAGCATAAGGGCGCATATCGAAAATGGTTTCAGCAATTCTAGCAATCTCACCATCATTCATATTCACTTTTGCTGTACCATAAGTATCCACAAAAAGACCGCATGGTTTTGCTACTCCAATGGCATAAGAAACTTGTACTAAAATTTCGTCTGCAACACCGGCAGCCACTAGGTTCTTCGCTAAGTGACGTGTAGCATAAGCCGCACTTCTATCTACTTTACTAGGATCTTTTCCGGAGAAAGCACCACCACAGTGTGCGCCTTTACCACCATAAGTATCTACGATGATTTTACGACCAGTAAGTCCGGTGTCTCCATGTGGTCCACCGATTACGAATTTACCGGTAGGGTTGATATGATACGTGATGTTATCGTTGAATAGTTTCTGAATTTCAGGAGTCAATTGTGCTTTCACACGAGGGATGATGACTTCAGTAATATCCTTTTTGATCTGCGCCAACATCTTTTCGTCTTCATCAAAATCATCATGTTGTGTAGAAACTACGATTGTGTCAATTTTGATTGGTTGGTTATCGTCGTTATACTCAATAGTTACTTGACTTTTCGCATCTGGACGGAGATAAGTAAGTTCTTTACCGGCTCTACGAGTCACAGAAAGTTCTTGTAAGATTTTATGGGCGATATCCAATGCTAAAGGCATATAGTTATCAGTTTCTTTTGTTGCATAGCCAAACATCATCCCTTGGTCACCGGCACCTTGCATGTTTGCTTTGGTTTCAAAATCTTCATTAGCTGCTTTTCTATCTACTCCTTGGTTAATGTCTCCGGATTGTTCATGAATTGCAGAAAACACACCGCAAGAGTTCGCCTCAAACATGTATTCTGACTTAGTATAGCCAATGTTTTTTATCACTTTGCGTGCAATGTCTTGTACATCTAAATATGCTTTAGATTTCACTTCACCGGCTAATACTACTTGTCCGGTAGTTACTAGGGTTTCGCAAGCCACTTTTGCTTGTGGGTCGTAAGCTAGAAAGTTGTCAATAAGTGCATCAGAGATTTGATCGGCCACTTTATCAGGATGTCCTTCAGAAACTGATTCGGAAGTAAATAAGTAAGGCATTTTATTGTTTTGTTTTTAAAAAAAAATAGTTTTTGAGCGTGCAAATTTACAACACGCAGTCGAATTAATTTTTAATTTATTGGAATTTATTCCACCGTAACGGATTTAGCAAGATTTCTTGGCTGATCCACATTCGCACCACGTAGCACTGCTATGTGATAAGAAAGTAGTTGTAACGGAACTATGGTAACAAGTGGAGATAGAATTTCTTCTGTTGCCGGCACTTCGATTACATGGTCGGCTATAGATTTCATTTCTGTATCTCCTTCATTAACGATAGCTATTACTTTTCCTTTACGTGCTTTTACTTCTTGTATATTAGAAATAATTTTTTCGTAAGCACTTTGGTTGGTGGCTAAGAATACTACGGGCATTGCTTCATCAATTAAAGCGATTGGACCATGTTTCATTTCTGCAGCCGGATAGCCTTCTGCATGGATATACGAAATTTCTTTTAGCTTCAAGGCACCTTCTAATGCTACTGGGAAGTTCAACCCACGACCTAGATATAAGAAGTTAGGGGCATCTTTATAGATAGCTGCAATTTCTTTTACTTGCTTATCCAGCAATAATGCTTTCTCTACTTTACTAGGTAAGTTTTCTAATTCATAAAGAATCTCACGCAATTTAGAGTTAGAAATAGTGCCTTTATGTTTAGCTATTTGCAATGCGATGAGAGTTAAGATAGCTATTTGTGTTGAAAACGCTTTGGTGGATGCTACCCCTATTTCAGGGCCGGCATGGGTGTAAGAACCTGCATGAGATACTCGAGCGATTGAAGAACCTATAACATTACAAATACCGTAAATGAGTGCTTGTCTGTCTTTAGCTAATTCAATTGCAGCTAATGTATCAGCAGTTTCACCACTTTGAGATATTGCAATTACAACATCAGACGCATGAATGATTGGATTTCTATATCTAAACTCAGAAGCATATTCTACTTCTACATTTACTCTTGCTAATTCTTCAATCAAATACTCCCCTATCAAACCGGAATGCCATGAAGTACCACAGGCTGTGATGATGA
>CALMXV010000226.1 GCA_937871155.1 uncultured Taibaiella sp.
CTGCTTGTTTGATATCAAAGCTCCAGCTGCCTCTTGTCTCTTGAAGATGAACAAACACGACATCTAATCCATCTAACGAGCTGCCAGACATTAATCCGATTACTTTATATTCCATAGTGAGTAATTTCTATTAAGTGATTTTTGGGATTGATTATTGAGATAAAATTTTTTAAAGTGACGTGTAAGTAGTTTAACCTTTCAATACAAAAAACAGCAATAAGCAAATGCCCGCAACAATTCGATAAATACCAAAAGCTTTAAAGCCATGTTTTTGAAGATAACTGATGAATGTTTTTATGGCTATCATAGCTACTATAAAAGATACCATAGCACCGATACTAAAAGTCATAAGATTATTTCCTTGTTGTAGCATTTCAAAACCTTTCATTTCTGTACCATTCACTTGCCATTTTTTAAGAAACATAGAATAGCCGGTTGCAGCTGCCATCGTAGGCACTGCTAAGAAAAAGGAAAATTCTGCTGCTACACTTCTGGTTAGTTTTTGTTGCATCCCACCAATGATAGATGCAGCACTTCTACTGACGCCGGGAATTAAAGCGAGGCATTGCCATAACCCGATCATAAAAGCATTTTTATGTTGAATATCGGATTCCGAATGGACTTCATCGTTCTTAAATACTTTATCAATGAAAAGTAAAAAAACACCACCTACTATAAGCATGACTGCTACCATTTGTGGGCTTTCCAATAATTCATCAATCCAGTCATTAAGTACAAAACCTAATACTAAAGCAGGTACAACGGCAATCATCAATTTTAAATAAAACTGCCACTTAGAAAAATCAAAAAATTTCCTCCAGTACAAGACAATTACGGATAAGATAGCTCCAAGCTGAATGCATACTTCAAAGAGTTTGGTAAAAGCATCTTCTTGTATACCCATAAACGAACTGGCAAAAATCATGTGTCCTGTTGATGATACCGGTAAATATTCTGTAATGCCTTCTACAATGCCTAAAATAATGGATTCGAAAATTGTCATGGGTTATGGGATGTTGATGTATTTATGAGTTTGTAAAGATAGTTGCCAATTGGGATTAGCTTTGATATAATCAATTATAAGAGGAGTCATTTGTTCTTGTTTACTCCATTCCGGTTGTAAGTAAAGACTACATTGTTTCCCAACTAATAAAGCATGTGTTTCTGCCCATTTGAAATCTGTTTTATTAAACACGACTACTTTCAATTCATGGGCTAAGTCCATGCTTTCTTTAAGCGGAGCTTTGAATTTTTTTGGCGAAACCGTTATCCAGTCAAAGCTTCCTCTGAGAGGATGAGAGCCGGAGGTCTCTATATGCACTCGAATACCGTTTTCCTGTAATGCTGTACAAAGTGGAGATAAATCATACATAGCAGGCTCACCACCTGTGATTACGGCTATAGAAGCATTCACTTTTTTTACCCAAGTTACAATTTCTAAAACCTGGAAGTGAGGATGGATAGATGCGTCCCAGCTTTCTTTTACATCACACCATACACAACCAACATCACAGCCTCCAAGTCGAATGAAGTAAGCAGCATTGCCAGTATAACGCCCTTCTCCTTGCAGCGTATAAAAATGCTCCATTACAGGGAACGTAGCTTCTTGAATCAAAATTTAAAAATTTAGCGTTGCAAAAATAGACATTCAAGTGAAGTGATGTTGTGGCTTTGTAATAGAAATTCTCAAACCGTTAGTTGGTCAGTCTTAGGGAAACATTGTGAAGAGGTAACTTTAAATTAATAAAA
>CALMXV010000227.1 GCA_937871155.1 uncultured Taibaiella sp.
AAAGAAGGATGCCCAACTGTTGCACTTGTTATTTGAACTTAGGGGTGGACTGTGTAAGTTTAATATAACTAGTTTTTTTGAATCACAACTTTTTTGATGACGATAGGCGGGTAAGCAAAACCAATATGCAGGTAGTAGATACCATTGGTTATGCCTTCAGTATTGAGTCTTTCGGTGTTCGGATAGGTTTGTATGCGGAGCAGTTTACCATCAATATTGTAAAGGTGTAGGTGCTCTATTTTTTGATGGTTTTTATTATCGATGTATATGACGTTTGTCGCAGGATTAGGGTATAATGAAATTTGACTGGCGAGGGGGGAAGTAAAAACCGACATGGCGTTTGGATTAAAACGTGCAATCATGTTTTTTGCATTGATATCTCCCAACCCACCTCCAACTACTATTTTGCCGTCAGCCTGACTTATGATTGTATTTATTCGGAAATTGTAAGTAGCGATTTGTCCATTAATTCCAAAACTACTATCTATGTTGCCGTCTAAAAGTTGTCTATACAATATTGTACCCGTATCAATATTACCAGAAAGCATTATTTTTCCGTCTTGTTGCAGAGATATTGCTATATCATTACCAATATTTATTTTCTGAACGCCATTTCTACCAAAAGTAGTGTCAAGTTGCCCAAGGGTATCAAATTTCGCAATTGCTATACTGTCTGCATATCCTGCTAACAGAATTTTACCATCGGCATAGAGACACATTCCTTTGCAATAAGCTAACCCTGGCAATTGATAATAGGTGTATGCTATGCCCGTATGATTATAACTTGTATCAAGTTTACCATCGGATAACAGTCGAATAGCGGTAAAGGCATATGAGTTAATCGAATTAATCTTCGCCATTGTACCAAGTACAATTCTGCCATCCTGCATAACTGCTATATCATTTGGTGATGGGTATTGAATCCCCCAGTTACTCAACTCACCCCAAACTATTCCATCAACACCGAAACTGCTGTCTATGTTGCCGCTTGATTCAAATCGAGCTACAATTAATGCAGGGCTGCCAAACCATTGCCCTTCTCCATAAGCAACAACCTTACCATCAGATTGCAATGCAATGGAATTAATATATTCATCACCAGCTAACCCGATAATTGTTTCTCCATTTACGCCAAATCCACTATCTATTGTACCGTTAGCATTTAGCCTCATTAATAATAAATTGGTATTTGCAGTAATAGTTGAGGCACTAGCTCCTCCTAAAACAATCTTCCCATCGGATTGTAATCCAATACAACTTACTGATTTGTGGGGTGTGCTTGAAGAATTCGCACTTACCAAAAACAAACCACTATTAGCAAAGTTGTTATCAGGCGAACCATTTTCATTGAACCTTGTGATGACATTATTGTATGTCCAGTTTTGAACATTTATACCTACCGAGATTATTTTTTTATCGGGCTGTATTCTCATTTGATAGATTGCACCTGTATCTCCAGTATAAATACCATTGTTTGCAAATGTTGGGTCTAAGCCAATCAAAGGTTGAGCGTAAGAAAAGAAATTTCCAAAAATGCAAAATAACAGTATGAACAATAGCCTTTTCATGTCGGCATTTTATTGAATGGTAAAATAATTCATATTTTTTGAATTTCAAAATACTCTGTTTTAGAAGCATGGCTTACAATAAACGGCAAGCCATGTCAGTTGTAAATGCTATTGCCTTTACAGGGTAACTGTTCTGTTGATTTCAAAGCTGTCTGTATCAGTTTTCCAATCAACAGAGCATTACATGTATAGTAGTAGTAATTTATTAAGTTATTAAAATAAAAAAAGGGGGGCGAACAGCAAGAAACACATCTACACAACGACTAAGAAACAAATGATTATTCCAATTAGCTTGGTTATTGATTTTACTTAAGACCGTGTTTTTGGAAACTGTGCCAAAGACAATTCACTTACAAAATCTAGAGCTGCATCCATAGCGAGTACTTTTACGCTTGCCCCTTCTTTTATCAGCTGTCTTACCAATTCAGGTGTTTTATAGGCGGCTATACTACCGGT
>CALMXV010000228.1 GCA_937871155.1 uncultured Taibaiella sp.
ATATTTTTTGGATATACAAATATAGCGTAAATAACTTACGCTATATCTATATACCAAAAATTTACCGATATCAAATTAACAAAACTAAAATACTTATTTGCTTACTAATATTTCTGAGACTTATTTTTATTGGAAAGCTCCTGCAGCCGGTGCCGGTACCATTACATTTTATGCTACCCTTCTAGTTGGCAATGGCGACCATACTACTAATGGTGATCGAGAAGGTCATGCAATTGTTTCTTTTACAGAAACAGTGTCCACAGCCGTTCCGAAGCCAATTGTTTCCTTAAACATGCAATTATTTCCTAACCCTACCACCGACCAATTGACGGTTACTTTTTCTCCAACATTAAACAAAGAATATTCGATTCAAGTGATGGATATTACTAATCGTGTACTTTATAAAAACACCCTTAAAACTAATAAGGAAACGATTACTACCTCGATTCCTACTTCCAATTTTCCAAGTGGCACCTACTGGGTTACAATAGGTGATGGTACTAACAAACAAGTGGAAAAATTTATAAAACTTTAGCTTGAAGTTGCCCTTAGTTCGGCTTTTAATACTACTAAATCCTCTTACATAAGATTTACAACCCCTATCTTTGCGCCATGCAAATTTTAGACGGTACTAGCACATCGGCTTCTATAAAAAGAGAGTTGGAAGAAGCTGTGGCAGCACGCAAACAACAGCAACTTAAAACCCCTCATCTAGCGGCTATTTTAGTAGGCAACAACCCTGCAAGTGAAGCTTACGTAGGTGCAAAAGTCCGTACATGTAATGAAATTGGTTTTGAATCTACCCTACTTCGTTTTGACACCGATATTTCAGAAGCAGATTTATTACTAGAAGTACAAAAGCTAAATGAAGACAAACGTGTAGATGGCATTTTAGTACAGTTACCGCTCCCCTTACATATATCTGAAGATGCTGTTATCAATACTATTTCACCTGAAAAAGATGTTGATGGCTTTCATCCTATCAGCCAAGGGAAAATGATCTTGGGACAGCCCGGTTTTTTACCTGCAACCCCTTATGGTATTCTTTTAATGTTGGATAAATACCAAATTGATATTTCCGGCAAACATTGTGTAGTAGTGGGAAGAAGTAATATCGTAGGCAAACCGATGTCTGTACTTTTAGCACGGAATGCGCATCCCGGCAATGCTACCGTTACCATTTGCCACAGCAGAACCAAAGACCTGGCTGCTATCACACGCCAAGCAGATGTATTGATAGCTGCTATTGGCAAGCCCAAATTTATCACCAGAGATATGGTAAAAGAAGGGGTAATAGTCATTGATGTAGGCATCAACCGCATTGAAGATGCTAGTAGAAAATCAGGCTTCCGTTTGGTAGGAGATGTGGACTTTGACCAGGTAGCACCTGCTTGTAGCTATATCACACCGGTACCTAAAGGAGTCGGTCCCATGACCATCTGTGGTTTGATGAAAAATACCCTACAAGCAGTAGAAAGAAAGGATTAATAACCACTAAACAAAGAGCTGGTCGAGGCTTAATGCAACAATATCACCCATAGACTTACACCCCAGAAAGTCGCTTAGATGGTAGTATGCAGCAAGCTCTTCACGAAGTGTAATCACCTTTTCCGGTTGAGATATCGTGTCATTTTTCATCACGCGCAACAAGTCGTTAAGTTGTTCTTGCGCTGTCTTTGCACGTCGTATCATTAGACTTCGTTCTTCTTGTTGGTATTGTTCAATATTTCCTTTGCTTAGTTTTTCCTGTACCAGCTTCACCAATGTGTAGTTTTCTTTGAAGAACTGAGGTAAGTAAATATTCTTTCTCCCTTCATAGCATTGTTGGTCGAAGTCAATAGCCCGTATGCGAAATTGCACTTCTTCAAAATCCGGTGTGATGTCAAAAACGTAATTATAAGAGCGCATATCTCCCAACAAGCGTACAAAACATCGGTAGTTGAACTTCACCAATTCTTTTGCAATTCTCACTTGATTAAACTCCGTGTTTTTAAGATAAGAAGCAATAAATTGATCACCAGGGATTCCCGGAATATGCTCTTCAATGAGTGTGTTTCTATCAACAAAATAATTGATGAGCGTCGGCGATAACATATCTTCTAACTCCAGACCATACACTCGTGAAGCATCTGCTTTTTTAATGTAGAAATAATCGTAGTTGTCGTTGAAATCATTGACAATCTTGATACGGAAGGGATGAGAGTTTCCAAAAGTGCAATAATCCACTCGTTCTATATGCAAATGTTTGTGTACCCTACTCTGCCCTTCTGTTTTGAGTATTGAATAGATTTGTTTAAGCCCATCATGTATATGGTGTGTATCATTAGGATTGTACAACGCCGACTCCCAAAGTGTATCCTTACCATTCTTATCATACACTGGAATTGAGCCGGAGAAATGCAATAAGTCTTCATAGCTAACCGGCAAATCAATACTTCGGTCATATTTTTTCAGATACCCCAACAAATCATTATTTACAGGATAGTGTTGCTTCTTTTTGGAGATATGCAAATCACTGGGTTCGTCTTGTTGGTAGGCTTCTGTCATAAAGATTTTCTAGCGTTTAAGGTAAAAGTAAATTGGAATATGTAAAGAATTTTGTAGTAAGAATATTCGTTTGAACAAATTTAAATAAATAGCACTTTCTTTAAATCAGTATTTAATTAGGGTTGAATTCAAGCACCAAAAGCCAAAGTTGATGTGAAGCCTAATACTCATTCGTAAATCAACGAAACTTTCGTGTTTTCAATTTTATCTGTAATGTTTGAATTAACATCTATACTTTCAAAAACGACTTTGATTAATTTCAATGTATGCATAATTAAGTCGGCTTACCCTTTCGTTCCCAAATTTTGTTTTGCGGCTTTAGAAGCATAATACAAAATGAATAAATAGCATGGTATCATAATTCCATAAGCCATTTGCTTATCTCCAATAATTTCGGCAAACTTGCCATACAAAGGAGGTAATACAGCCCCTCCTAAGATACCCATTATTAACAACGCACTTCCGGTTTTAATAAAACGTCCCAGACCATGAATAGCTATTGGCCAGATGGCTGGCCACATCACTGAGTTGGTAAAACCTAATAGTGCAAAGCAAGCTACTGCCACATTTCCTTTTGCAAACATGGCTATCAACACCATCATTATACTTAGTATCGTAGCTATTTTCAAGGCTTTTTGTTGAGAAATATAGGTGGGAATAGCAACAATACTTAGCAAATATCCAGCAAGAAGCCCATAGCCGGTATAAGAAGCAAAGTTTTTGGAGGTTTGTAAGGTAAAGCCTAATGCTTCTCCAAAACTGCTAAAGGTGTCGTAGCTGATTACCTCAACACCTACGTATAAAAAGATGGCAACAACCCCTAAAACCAAATTAGGAAATTGAAAAACACTAGTCTTGGAATTAATTTCATTTGATGAAGATTTATCTTCTTCTTGTTCAATATCTGGTAGGTGAATAAAATAAAAAGCAACTGCCAATGCAGCTAACACAACAGCGATAATGATATATGGAGTGATTACTTTAGAAGCTAATGCTGTTAACTCTACTACTTTTTCTTCAGGTGATAGTATCATGAGTTTTTCTTTCAACGCATCTACATTACTTAGTGTAATACTACCTAAAACATAGACTGCAAGAATACCCGCAATCTTATTGCAGATACCCATAATGCTGATACGTTTTGCTGCACTTTCTATGGGTCCTAGAACGGTAACATAAGGATTAGAAGCTGTTTGTAGCAAGGCTAAGCCGGAGCCAATAACAAACAATGCTGATAGAAAAAACGGATAACTACGTGCTTGGGCTGCCGGCACAAACATGATAGCACCTACCGCCATTACTAGCAATCCTACAGACATACCATTTTTAAATCCCGTCTTTTGCAAAACCATCGAAGAAGGGATAGCCATTACAAAATAAGCGGCAAAAAAGGATGTGGCTACTAGGTAGGATTCAGTATCCGTTAGATCACAGGCAATTTTCAAATAAGGAATCAATTGGCTGTTGCTCCAAGTGATAAAACCAAAAATAAAAAACAGAATACCGATAAGAATTAAAGGGGTAGTATAATTTTTCTTTGTTGCTTGCATAAAGACTTTTAAGGAATGCCAACTTAGTCAATTTTCACAATAAAGTGAGGGTGACTGATAAGAAAATATTTAAAGCCGCCCTTCTATTGAAACAAAATGTTAGAATTTAAAGACCAGAAAAAGTTTTCAAGAATATTACGTTCTTTTACTGCTTATGAAAAACTACAGCAGCCATCAGATAGCCACCAACGACATCAACCTTCATTTTATAGAATATGCCAATGCGGATGCTCCAAAAATTGTTTGTTTACATGGGATAACCGCTAACTGTCATGCTTTTGATGGCATTGTATCCAATGGGTTAAACAAAGACTTTCATCTGTACTCGGTAGATTTAAGAGGTCGTGGACTTTCCAGTCAACCGGCATTTCAATACACCATGGAAGACCATGCGCAAGATATCTTAGGGCTGTTGGATCATCTTAAAATTGAGAAAGCAACATTAATGGGGCATTCGTTTGGAGGGTTATTGATTTATTATATGGCAGCTAACTATGCAGAACGTGTAGAGCAAATCATCGTGTTGGATGCTGCTGCTGAAATGAATCCTGATGCTATTGAAATGTTGACTCCCGCTTTCAATAGACTTGAAAAAAAATATCCTTCTTTTGAAAATTATGTGACGCACGTTAAAGAAGCTCCCTATATGACTTTTTGGAGTGATGAAATGTTGAACTATTATAAAGCGGATGTAAAGCCCACAGAGGAAGGAGGTGTAACCCCGATACCCAACATAGCCAATATCATTGAGTGTTCTATGGGAGTTGCCAACGAAGCTTGGGATGTTATTATCGAGCAAATAGAACAACGTGCAATCTTGCTTAATGCCATTGACACTTACACTTTAGGTCAACCCTTATTACCCGATTTTAAAGCAAAAGAAACAGTGGAGAAAATGAAAGATTGTAAGTATGTAGCGATAGATGGTAACCACCATACGATGATGTATGAAACCGGAGCCAAAGAAATTGTTGCCGCTGCAAAAGCTTTCTTAAGCTAATCAAAACTCTGGCATTTCTCAGGGTTTAATACCGCATGTTTTAAGACAAGATTTCTTATGTAATCATTGTTAGGTAAGGGTTCTAAAGCTTCTTCTAAAGTTGATAGGCTGCTTATTTCAACAGCTTGATCGATATATCCCATGCCATATACCTGTCCTTGCTTCATTAAAATACAACTCCTTTGATGCATTTGAATGCCTTTGTCGATATAGACAAAACTTGGCAGTTGATGAGACATCTCTACTAATGCTTCCTGTACTTTTTCATTGTACTCCTCAGTTTTCGTTTGACAACGCCCAACACAAATCCCTAATGGAATCAATTCTTCACAATTTGATGTTTTCACCAAATGACATAGTCGAGGACATAGCTCAAATTGATCTATTAACGCACGTAATTTCTGCTGACCTTCCACAAGGGTATTGAAAGTCATCAGTGGCTGTTGGTTTGTTTTTATTCTTACAATTGCCAGATGGTTATAACCCATCCTATCTTGATATACATACAATCCATATTGAGGTAAATAGCCTTTTTGACTTTTGTTGTAAATAGGAAAAAGCCTGCGTATCTCAACACTTTCGAGGATATGCGCCATCAGTTCTGTATCACATTCTTTAAAGCTTACTTTATTTATTTCACGAAGAAAATCTTGCTTTTGCTTATGGATATTATTATTGGCAAAATGGCTTTTGACACGCTGGGCAATGTTCTTCGCTTTACCTACATAAATTATTTTGCCACGTTGATTGTAAAAATAATATACACCCGGAGTCAGAGGTAGGGCATCTATTTGATGAACGGGTAAATGAGGCGGAAGATATTGTTCCTTTTTTTTTTAAGCATTCGTTCTAATTCCCCCTCTGCATCATGCTCCAATATCATACGAAACAAACTTGCAGTTGCTATTGTATCTCCACCGGCTCGGTGTCGGTTTGAATGGTTGATTTGCAAATAATGACAAAGCTTACCCAAACTATAACTTGGTATTCCAGGAAATACTTTTCTTGCTAAACGAATCGTGCATAGTTTGCTTACTTGAAAGTCATAACCGGCTTGTTCCAATTGATTCTTTACAAACGAGTAATCAAAATTGACATTATGTGCTACAAAAACTTTATCGTGTAAAAGCTCATATATAGTAGGAGCTACTTCATTAAAAGAAGGGGCATGGGCAACCATTTCGTTAGTGATGCCCGTAAGGTTTTGTATAAAATAGGGTATCTCACAATGGGGATTTACTAAGGTTTCATAAAAATCCAACACTTGTTGCCCATCATGAATGGCAATGGCAATTTCGGTAATTGATCCTGAACTAGCATTACCTCCTGTGGTTTCTATATCTACTATGGCAAACAACATACTTTCGTTACGAAGGTATAAATTCTTCAAATCATTCTTATTTTACACAGCAATGGTAGCCATAGATTTTTCGAATGCACAGCTTCAACTAAAAAATGAAAATGGTAAGGTGTATGTATTGGATAGCATTAGAAAAAAATGGCTAGTGCTTACTCCCGAAGAGCATATCCGTCAATGTTTGCTTCAGTATTTAATCAACGAAATGCACTACCCGATTGCTAAAATTGCAGTGGAGAAAAAAATTTTGGTCAATGGAAGGACAAAGCGATTTGATATTGTAGTCTATAATCAACAATTGACGCCATGGATATTGATAGAATGTAAAGAACCGTCAGTGCCTATCAACGACTCTGTATTATTTCAATTACTTACCTACCAAAGAACAATCAGAAGCGATTTTTGGGTAATAACTAATGGACATGAAACCTTCTGTGCTGATGCTCGTGATCCACATAACATTCAATGGATGCATCAATTACCGCCTTATTAAAGTATTATAGTTACTACTTAAAAAGGTAGCTACCGCTTTTTGAATGGCCCTATCTTCTGTAGATAACACTTTATAGTAACCTTTGTTGCCATAAATTATTTTAG
>CALMXV010000229.1 GCA_937871155.1 uncultured Taibaiella sp.
ATACAAGAAATTTTCCAACCTTTATCTTCTACTTACTTGTGCCTCCAGAAATTTTCCAAAATCATCTTTGGTCGAACTAAAAGTAAAAACGGTTTCAATACGCCAATAGTTTCTAGGGTCAGATACTGAAGCGTAAGCCCATTTTGCAAATTCTAATTTATCGCTATCGTAGTTCAACCATTCAGCCATTGTTTTAATATGGGAGCTGTTATAATTATAGTTTTGGAGGGCAGTCTTTAATGTTTTGATTTTATCTGAGGCAAATGGACGGTCATCAACAGAAGATTTTATTTCTTGTACATGAGAATCGTTCAAGTTTTGTTTCCTATTGTTATAATATTTTCTATTAGGGCTTGGTATTTCTTCATCATCATTTCTATCATAGTTTTTGTGAGTAGATTTTTCGTAATCATAATAGCTTTCCTCATACACTTTATCATTTCGGTATTTCTTGTCTATAAGCGTGGATTCTAATTTTAATCGTCCATTTCTAGGATTCAAAATAGCGGTATATGCCACATCTGGCTCTACTCTAATATAGCCATCATACAATAAATTTTTACGGGTCATACCAAAGGGAGAATCCCCAAAGATTTTTATTCGATAACGACGAGGAGGAAGGTTCCCAAACCGCATTATTCTACTTGCCCTTGTAAAAGGAGTCCTATCAATCTTTACAACAATTGGGTTATTATCCGCAAGTTGAATTTGAAGACTAGAATTATAATACAAGTTTCTCTCTTCGGCAAAAGAACGGCGGGAATCGTCATCTCGATGCTGTGCTACGACCATCAGACTACTACCTATCATCAGTGCAAGGGTGAAAAAAAAGACTTTCATAACTAATGCTTTTTGTGGTTAAGGAAAACAATAATACACCAACAGTTGTGCCAAGAAATAAATCTACAAAATTCTATTTTAATGAGGCAATAAATGTGAACATAAGATACCGGTAGCCATTGCCGCATTTAAAGATTCTGCTCCTCCTTTTCTGGGAATGGTAATTTTATGAGTGGCTAATTTCAGTAACGACTCTTGAATCCCATTGCCCTCATTTCCTATCAGTAAAATAGCGGCTTCTATAGGCTTAAACTGGTATAGGTTTTCTCCATTGAGAGTGGCAGAAACTATGGGCATTGTTGTGGTGCTTAAAAATTCTTTTAAATCGGTTGAAAATAACTGCACTCGAAGATGACTACCCATAGCAGATTGTATCACTTTAGGGTGGTAGCTATCTACACAATCTTTTGAACAAACAATTGTTTTGATGCCAAACCAATCAGCTATCCTAATAATACTACCCATATTCCCGGGATCTTGGATGGTATCCAACGCCAGCATCCATTCCTTTGAAGTGGTAGAAGGATTAGAAGGCTCTTCTAGTGCTACTACTAATAAAATTCCATTAGGAGTTTTCAAACTTGATATCGAATCAAGAACTTGTTGTGTTACTTGATAGAAGGAGGCTCCCGGGTGGCGACTTATTAAATGCGTGTTTTGTGCAGCCCAATCCTCAGTAGCTATGATGTACAGAATTTTTTTATCACTTCGTAGCCATTCTGCAGCTATCTTCTCTCCTTCAGCCACAAAAAGCTGCTGCTCTTTCCGGTATTTTTGAATACTTAATGACTTAATATTTTTAATTTGCGCCTTAGATAACATTGTTGCAAAACTAATTTAATTGTTTTATTGTATTGAGTCGGAAAATCATAAACATACTGTCTGGTGCAGCTATCAGTGTTCTATTGCTTTTATTTTCCTCTTGCAATCTTACCCGACATCTCAAAGATGACCAATACTTGCTTAATAGCAATACCGTAAAACTAAAGACCAACAAAGGGGTTACTCGACGTGGAGAATTAAAAGATAATCTTGAAAGCCTGATTGTTCAAAAGCCGAATACCCGCATATTACTAGGCGTCTTACCCTTAAAACTTTGGCTCTACAATCTCCGTTATGAACGATATCAAAAAGATACTTCCAATTATCAAATAAAATTTAAGACCGTAGAGCCTCCCGTACTTTACGATAGCAACCTAACCAATAAGACCGTTCGCAATCTTAAAAGCTATTTGTTCAACTCCGGTTATTTCTATCCTACCATTCGTGATACGGTTATTTTTAAGGATAAAAAAGCCTATGCTACGTATGAAATCACTACCGGCATTAATTACCTGATCAACAAAGTATCCATCAATGTAGATGACACTGCAATCAAACGTTTGTTAGAACAATCCATGAGCGAAACCCAGCTTAAAACTGGTGCCAATTTTTACATGAGCTTGGTGGAAGAGGAGCGAAGCCGTATTGCGAACGTCTTAAAAGAAAACGGCTATTATTTTTTCACCCAAGAAAATGTAGTAGATGTAAAGTTGGATACGTTTAACAAAGCACTTCTCAAAGATGAATACAGCCCTTTCGAAAATATCATAAATACGATAGCCTTACCAAAACAAAAGCAAAAAAACCCAACATTAGATATTACGATTTATATCCGCACCGATAACCCGAAAGCCTATAAACGATACTTTGTAAATCGAATCAGTGTTTTTCCGGATTTTATTTCAAGAGAAGCTAGTAGCGATTCGGCTGTAATTACAAAACTGTATCAAAATTTTCGTTTTAGGTATCATCATTATTACATCCGTGAAAAAGTGCTGTACAAGAGTATCTTCTTCGAAAACGGTACACTCACACATCAGAGCGATTACGACAATACCATTAATAAATTAAATGACTTAGGGGTTTTTAAATCCGTACGTATAGTTCAATTTGAAGATACGGTAAAAACTTCCTTAGATAGTGGCTTTATCAACACTGCCATACTTCTTTCACCTGCCAAAAAATATGATTTTTCTACCAACTTCGAAATCTCTAATGGTACCACTTACTTTGCAGGAAGTGCCTTGGCATTTACCTTCAGAGATCGGAATTTTTTGAAAGGCGGTAATGTTCTTAACATATCGCTTCGCGGAGGTTTGGAATCAAATTTAGACCAGTACAGTGGTAAAAGCTTCTTTAATCGTTTCCAGCTTTTTTCTAGAAATGCAGGTATCAATGCCAGTCTCAATTTCCCTAAATTTATAGTTCCGTTCAATATTAAATTTAAAAACAAAAATGCCCCTCGTACGATTATCAGTGCCGGAGCAAATATCTTGGAACGTGTAGATTTATTTACCGCTACTACTATCACCGGCGGATATACATATACTTGGCGACAAACGGCTACACAAAGTTGGGAAGTCTCTCCTATGTTATTCAATAATTTTAGGCTCCCTTTTATTTCAGATTCTTTTCAGAAACGGCTAGACACTGTTGAGTTTCTTAATAAACTTTACACCCCAGTTTTTATAGAAGGGGAGAACATTAGTTATATCTATACGGATCAATTTATCAACAAAGGTCGTAGTTATAGCTATGCTAAGATATCATTAGAAGAAGCCGGCGGCTTAATGAGTGGCATACAAAAAATAGGCAATACCAAGTTCAACTATGCACAATATCTAAAACTTGATTTTGATTTGAGACGATATACCAACCGCCCACGTTCTCAATGGGCAACGCGATTTTATGGTGGTTTCGGTATTCCTTATGGGCATTCACTGAGCCTTCCATATATCAAACAATATTTTACAGGTGGCCCGTATAGTATCAGAGGTTGGCGTGTACGCACTTTAGGTCCTGGCGGATACTACAATCCTTCTGAAGATTCCACTCATCGCGCTGGAGTGTTTATCGACCGTACAGGTGATATAAAACTAGAGTTGAATACAGAGTATCGCTTTGACATTGTTCAGCTATTTTATGGAGTGATAAAAATGAAAGGGGCTTTATTTGCTGATGCCGGAAATATATGGTTGGCGAAGAAAACACCCGGCTTTGACAATGGTGAATTTAAATTTTCTAAACTTGGTAAAGAGCTGGCAGTAAGTGCCGGTGTTGGATTGCGTTTCGATCTGGCAGGCTTTTTTATCTTCCGGGCAGATGCCGCTTTCCCTGTTAAACGACCTTATGGCAGCAACAATGGTTGGGCATTTGAAGATATTGCATTAGGCAGCGGTACTTGGCGTAAAAATAATATCATACTTAACGTGGCTATCGGCTACCCATTCTAAGTTTAAACACTTTAGCGAATGTTATAATTGCTTGTGTTCTTGCAAGTCCAGCTTTTTACGCCATACAAAATGCTATATTTGCACCGCATGCGTAACATAAAAATTATTGAAGTAAAATCTGAAATTGGTGCCGGTACCCGTGGGGCTAGCCTTGGTGTAGATGCTATGCAAATAGCTGCTTTAGACTTCATGAGCAACTTCTTTGTCAACTTTCCTACCGAGCTTATCCAAACCGAAAATAAACTTCTTTATGAACCCGTTCAATCCCCTTATGCTAAGAGGATTCATGGAATACATACCATGTACGAACGGGTGTCTAATGCCGTACAAGACACCTTAAAATCAGGATTGTTCCCCTTGGTATTAGCTGGCGACCATAGCACAGCAGGTGGCACAATTGCCGGTATTAAAATGGCAAAACCTAAAAACCGTTTAGGAGTTATATGGATTGATGCTCATGCCGATCTTCACACACCATTCACTACACCTTCAGGTAATATGCATGGGATGCCACTCGCTACTGCATTGGGTGAAGACAACCTAGAAAACAAGATGCATGAGGTAGATGATAAAACTAAAGACTGGTGGAACAAGCTGAAAACTATCGGAAAGATTCAACCTAAAATCCTTCCGGAAGACTTAGTGTTTATCGCACTAAGAGATTATGAAAAAGAAGAAGAAGCCTTGCTAAAAAAGCACAACATCAAAGTAATTCCAGTACAAGAAGTACGCAAGAAAGGCGTAGAAAATGTAGTGCGACAATCCTTATTGCACTTAAGTAATTGTGATGATATCTATGTTTCATTTGATGTGGACTCTTTAGATAGTTCTATCTCCAGAGGTACAGGCACGCCCGTAAGCAATGGACTTAAAGAACGTGAAGTAGAAGATATCTTAGCCTCTTTAATGCAGAATCATAAAATCTGTTGTTTTGAAATAACGGAAGTAAACCCAACACTAGATAAGGAAAACCTGATGGCAGAAATAGCCTTCAATATCTTACAGCGTAGTGTCAATATTCTATTATTAAACTAAGGTTAATACCCACTTAATAAGAATAATAAAAAAGTTACAAATCCACTTAGCAGCTTTTTTTATGAGGAGGTAAAATAGCGAGAATCTTTAACCAGCGTAGCTCTATAGGCAGGATACCAAGCCGCGGCAATGCCTACCACTACTATGGTTGCTAATATCAACACGACATCACTAAATTGCAGAGCCACCGGATACGACTCAATGATAAAGGCACCTTGAAGTTTTATCCATTGAAACTGTTGCTGACCGAGACATAAGAATAATCCGGCAATCAATCCTATGACTCCACCTACTAATGCCCATAGCATCCCCTCCAGCAAAAACAATTTACGAATCATGACAGGTGTAGCTCCCATCGCTTTAAGAATGGCAATATCTTTTTGCTTTTCCATCACCAATAGAGTCAAGGCACCCACCATATTGAACGATGCTATGACTAGTACCAACAACAAGATAGCATATACTGCCCATTTCTCCGATTGCATCACCATGTAGAGTGTTCTATTTTGTTCGAAGCGGGTCTGCACCACCAACCTATCCCCAACAATCTGTTGGATTTTTTCTTTTACCACATCGGCATTTACACCATAAGCCAAGCTAAGTTGCAGAGAAGAATACTCCCCTTCTTTCATGAAAAATGATTGAACGATCGGCAATGAGGCTAACACATACTTACTATCAAATTCCTCCTGCACCATAAACACGCCGGTTACCTTCAGTTGCAATGTTTGCAATGCATCCGTAGCTTGCAAAGAGGGGTGTTGCACATTGGCGTTCGGATAATATACCATCAACGGGCTAAAGACATTGGTAGGGTCTAAACCCAGCTTATTCGCCAATTGTAATCCGGCGATTGCAGTTGCCGGTGCTTCTAGTACGGTGCTATCTCCCTCATAGATATAAGATGAAAATGAATTGACATGAGCAAACATCGTATCAATACCTTTTAGGGTTGCTAAGGCATCTTCATCATTGGCATTAAGCCATACATTATCTTCAATCACACGACTTATATAACGCACTTCCCTTAAGTCCTGTACTTGTTGAAGCTTCGTCGCTTCCAATTCAAAGAATTTACCCTTGGCTGCCGTAATTTTTATGGGTGGATAAAAAGCTTTATACAAATCTTTAATCAAAAGCTCAAAACCATTAAACACCGAAAACAACACCATCATGGCACAAGCAGCCACCGCTATTGCCGCCATGCTTATACGTGATAATACCGGCACGGCATTGCCCTTGCGTTTCCCTTTTAAGTACCTCCAAGCTAGTTGACGGATAAGTATCACAGATATATTTTAAGCCTTTAAAGTAATGATTTTTTATTAGGGGGTAGCCGGCAGAGTTGCTACTATTTAGCTCCTGTTGCGTCGCACCCTTGTACGTCATCACGCTATTCAGCAAGTGTATGATTTTAAAAGTGCCTTAAGCTAAAAGTCAAATGGAAATTTTTGAAAAACTCATTCGAGGTAACTTTTAATCTTTGGCTGATAATAATTAAGCCCCTTTCTATCCCTTCACTTCCCATGGAAGAGTTACTAGGATATGTTACCACAATTGCTTTTGCCCTTATTCCAAGTAATTGGGGCAACAACAACATCTAAGGCTGTTTCTTCTCTTTCTGCTCTCGTTCTTCTTGAATTTTTTTGAAGATACTTTCCATCTTATCTACATACTCCAATGTATCATCTTCAAAAAACTGAAGCTCCGGTACACGACGCAGCTGATTTCGAACACGTATCCCTAGTTGGTTTCTAAACTCTTTGGTGCGTTCTATAATAGATACCATAAAGGCTTTATGATCTGGAATTTTAAATAAGCTCAGGTAAATTCGAGCTTCTAACAAATCAGGAGTAATAGAAACTTTAGCTATAGACACCATACCACCTTGTATCACATTGATGCCTTCCCGTTGAAAAATATCGCTCATCTCTTCCAATACTAATTGAGCTACTTGTCGTTGTCGTTTTGTTTCTTCCATATCGGTATGTTGTTTACCGAGTAAAGATACATGTTTGCAAAAGATTCGCTCCGTCAGTATGCTATTTTCTTTATAATTTCGTCAGATAGATCACATATTTTATATGGCAACAATGAAAAAAATCTTACTCTTCGCTACTAGTATTACTACGTTAGCCTTGACGTCTTGTACTGAAAAGATTCCTTTGAGCACAAGTAGTGGTACCACAATCGCTGACACTACTTAT
>CALMXV010000230.1 GCA_937871155.1 uncultured Taibaiella sp.
GCCCGAGCCTTGAAAATAACTTTGGTATTTTTATTCGAAAAGGTGTGGATATGGTAACAGACCCTCCAGGTGGCAACGGATGCACTAACTGCAGTTTGGCAATATCAGGAGTATCAACAGCACTGCTATAACTAAGACTATTGCCATCTACCATAAAATTAAGGCTGTCAATATAGCCTCTTTGTGAAGCTTTGGCATAATAGAAATTGGTTTTCCCTTGTTGGTACTGTTGTTCAGCAAATGGTGTGTGGTCGTGTTTGTAAGCATTAGCCCATAGATGTAAGTAAATATGGTGAAGGGTGTCAGGAGAATTATTTAGATAGCTTATCGTTTCCCAACCTCTTAAAAAATGCTTTTGGTCGTCTAGCGTCACATTGATTTTTGTATTTACTTGTTGCTGCCAATAGGGAGTTTGGGCAAAGGATACTGCTGGAATAATGATGTATAGAAAAAGGATAAAGTTTCTTATTTGCATAATAATTCAACGTGTTGCTGAAGGTTCAAACACTGTTTAAAGATATTTATTTACCGTTAAAGCAATGCTTATTATTGAAAACGTTTTACTCATCCTATGAATTTAAATTCTGGTAATCAGAGTATTTTTTAGGATGAAATTTTATTCACTCTTCAATAAAAAAATATGGTAGAGAATAACTGTTTTGGTTACATTTGTTAGCTTTTATTATTGTTGAGCATTCTATTGGAATTCATTAATGAATAATACTTATACGGACCTCGTACATCAGACCTTCGATTTTCCACAAGAAGGATTCGTGGTGAAAAATCACTACCTAGAGTTTAACGGTGTTGATATCAAAAAATTGATAGATAAGTATGGTACGCCATTTAAGCTGACTTACCTGCCAAAAATTGGAAGCCAAATCAACAAAGCCAAAAAGCTTTTTAATGATGCAATTAAGAAACATCGTTATGATGGAAATTACTATTATTGTTACTGTACCAAGAGTTCGCACTTTTCTTTTATTGTAGAAGAAACCTTGAAGCATGGGGTGCATTTAGAAACATCTTTTGCTTACGATATAGAAATCATTCGTCAGCTCTATAAAAAGAGAAAAATAAACAAAGACACGTTTATTATTTGTAATGGGTTTAAGACAAAGCCTTATACAAGAAACATATCTCAGCTTATCAACTCAGGTTTTAAAAACGTAATTCCTATCTTAGATAATAAGAGTGAATTTGAAGATTATAAAAAATCTATCCGCACCAAAGACCCTGTGAAAATTGGAATTCGTATAGCTTGCGAAGAAGAACCCACTTTTGATTTTTATACTTCTCGTTTAGGAATTCGCAGTAGAGATGTATTGGAGTTTTATGTAGATAAAATAAAAGGCAACAATCGTTTCCAGTTGAAGATGCTTCACTTCTTCATGAATAAAGGTATTAAAGATGATATCTATTATTGGAGTGAGCTAAATAAAGTAGTGAATCTCTGGTGTCAGTTGAAAAAGATTTGTCCTGAATTAGATGGATTGAATATCGGCGGAGGCTTCCCTATTAAACATTCTTTAGGTTTTGATTATGACTATAACTATATGGTCAATCAAATCATCATGAACATTAAAAATGTTTGTAAGAAAAATAAAGTAGATGTACCGGACATATATACGGAGTTTGGTTCTTTTACTGTAGGGGAGAGTGGGGCTGTGGTGTACTCCATCCTCAACGAAAAAATGCAAAACGACCGAGAGATATGGTATATGATTGATAGTTCCTTCATCACTACCTTGCCGGATACATGGGGCATTGGAGAGAAATTTTTATTGATGCCTATCAACAAATGGAATAAAGAATATCAGGAAGTGCATCTTGGTGGACTCACTTGCGATAGCCACGATTTCTATACTTCGGAAGAACATATCAATGCGGTGTTTTTACCCAAATTGGAAAAAGAAAAAGGGGAAGAGCCTCTTTATATTGGATTCTTTCATACCGGGGCTTATCAAGATCAATTGGCAGGTTATGGCGGTATCAAACACTGTATGATACCCTCTCCCAAACATGTAATTGTAGAAATGAATAAAGAGGGAGAACTAGAAGATTGGCTGTATGCTAAAGAACAAAGCCCACAAAGTATGTTGAAGATATTGGGCTATATCAAATAATTTCTTTAAAAATTTTAGGAAGCACTTCATCTGAGGTGCTTTTCTTTTTAGATTATTTTAAGTGAGTATCTATCAATCGAACTATATTTCGACTATTTTATTAGCATTTTTTTTGTAGTTCGGTTAACTTCGCGGTCTCAAGTTTTACTATGGGCTTTTTTGATAAATTATTTAAAAGAAACAAAGAACAGGAAGAGCAGAAACAAGCACTTGACCAAGGTTTGCAAAAAACTAAGGAAGGCTTTTTCGCTAAGATTACTAAAGCCATAGCCGGTAA
>CALMXV010000231.1 GCA_937871155.1 uncultured Taibaiella sp.
AAAAGCCTATATACCGGTGACAACGCGCAATGGTGTTACACCACTGGAATCCAGTTTCATTATAATGCCAATTCCTATTTTCAGGTAGGTGGAGAAGTAGGTATGACAAGATGGGAAAGAAATGGAGATTGGAAACTTTCCGCAGCCAGCAATCAGAACTTAGGAAGCAAAAATGTAAATTTTGTTTTAGCTGAAAGAGCTGTAAACATTGCCCTTAGAGCCAATTTTGTTTTCCCTTTCTATAGCCAATACGAAGACTTTGTACGCTCTAATATTTACATTGGTGTTTCTGCAGGCGGTATTGTTACAGGCAACAATGGAAATATTGAATATTCTCGCTACAACCCCAACACACCTACTGAATACTCGTATGTTTCTAAATATAACTATGAAAGTGGCTATGGAACTATGTTAGGTATTCAACTGGGCGGTTCTTATTATTTTTCAAAACTATTGGGATTAAATGTAGAAGTAGCCCCTAAAATAGCTTGGGTTAATACCATTGATTCCAGATACGCCTATGCAAATGACAACTTTAATATCATCTACCTACCCATATCACTTGGTTTGAAATTCCGTTTCGGGGAAGTATATCATTAAAAACTTTTTTATAAAAGTTAAGTCCTCAATACAAATATTACTACTTGTATTGAGGACTTCTTCTTTTGGTATAATAACGACTATGTAAGGCTATACATTAAATCTAAAATGTAAAACATCACCATCATTTACTACATATTCTTTTCCTTCAATTCTAAGCTTTCCATTTTCTCTACAAGCGGCTTCATTACCAAAAGTAACATAGTCTTGGTAGGCGATAGTTTCAGCTTTGATAAATCCTTTTTCAAAATCGGTATGGATAACACTCGCTGCCTGAGGTGCTTTCCATCCTCTATGAATGGTCCATGCTCGAACTTCTTGTACCCCTGCTGTGAAATAAGTTATCAGGTTAAGTAACTTGTAAGCCGCACGAATAAGGCGATTAAGCCCTGGTTCTTGCAATCCATATTCTTCTAAAAATAATGCTTTGTCGTCTTCATTTTCCATTTCCGAAATCTGTGCTTCAATACTATTGTTCATCACTATAACCTCGGCGCCTTCTTCCTTTGCAGCATTCACCAGGGTTTCAGAATATTTATTGCCGGTATGAATGCCGCCTTCATCTACATTGGCTACATACAATACCGGTTTCTCTGTAAGCAAAAATAAATCTGCGATGGCTTCTCTATCCTCTCCTTCTAATTGCAGGGCTCTTATATTTTTCCCTTGAAACAAATGGTCTTTACAACGCACTAAGACATCATAAATCGCTTTCGCCTTTGGGTCGTTCTTTGCTATTTTTTCATATTTAGCTATCTTCTTCTCTACACTGTCTAAGTCTTTTAACTGAAGTTCGGTGTCAATAATTTCTTTATCGGCTATCGGATTGATGGCTCCTTCTTCCCTAAGGATATTTTCATCTTCAAAACAACGAATCACATGGACAATAGCATCCACCTCACGAATGTTTCCTAAAAACTTATTTCCTAATCCTTCACCTTTACTAGCACCCTTTACTAAACCTGCGATATCTACAAACTCAATGGTTGTAGGCACGATACGCTGTGGCTGTACGAGTTCTGCTAATTTATTTAAGCGCTCATCAGGAACATCTACCTGACCCACGTTAGGGTCGATAGTACAAAAACGATAATTAGACGCTTGCGCTTTTGCGCTATTGCTCACTGCATTGAAAAGGGTTGATTTTCCTACATTGGGAAGCCCTACGATTCCTACTTGTAATGCCACGGGTATTTAAAAAATTTTGGTTGCAAAGGTAACGGAATAACTTTTGTAATCATTATCCTTCATTTTTAATCAGTAGTGTCCGGTAAAAAGTTTTAAGGATAAAAAATTAACGGCTG
>CALMXV010000232.1 GCA_937871155.1 uncultured Taibaiella sp.
TACCGCTAAAGCCTTTAACGACCGCCTTGACTTTACTGGTGTAGTATTAACCAAGATGGATGGTGATACTCGTGGTGGTGCGGCTATATCTATCAAATACACGGTAGATAAGCCTATCAAATTTGTGAGCATGGGTGAAAAGATGGACACCTTAGACGTCTTTTATCCGGAGCGTATGGCACAGCGTATCTTGGGCATGGGTGATATTACTACCCTTGTGGAAAGAGCGCAAGCGCAGTTTGATGAAGTACAAGCAAAGAAGCTAGAGAAAAAAATTAGAGCGAATAAATTTGATTTTGAAGACTTTAAAGAACAACTTCAGCAAATCAAAAAAATGGGTAACATCAAAGACTTGTTAGCCATGATTCCTGGCGTAGGAAAAGCTATTAAGGATATCGACATTTCTGATGATGCTTTTAAAGGTATAGAAGCCATGATCAATTCTATGACACCTTTTGAAAGAAGTAACCCCGAAACAATTGATGGTAGCCGCAGAAAAAGAATCGCCAAGGGTAGTGGAAAAGATATTGCAGAAGTCAATGCATTTATGAAACAGTTTGACCAGATGAAACAAATGATGGGGCAGATGAACAAGATGAAAGGCATGATGCCAGGTATGGGAATGCCGGGTATGAATCCATTTGGTAAAAGATAATTTTACTTATAAACTTCAACATAACGGACATCTTTATGGTGTCCGTTTTTATTTGTTACCCATTACACAAAGGATTCTATCAATAGCCATACTTCTCCTTCCAACAATGTTTCAGATATTCTCTCAATTTGTTTTCAGAAACATTGTTGCCCGGCTCATAGAATGTAGTACCGGCAATGCTTTCAGGTAAGAATTCTTGATGAATGAAATTCCCTGGATAATCGTGTGCATATTGATATCCTAAACCATAATCCAGTTGTTTCATCAAATTTGTTGGAGCATTTCTTAGGTGTAAAGGAATCGATAAATCTCCAGTCTTTTGGACGATGCTTTGTGCTTTGCTAATAGCAAGATAGGCGGCATTGCTTTTTGCAGATGAAGCTAAGTAAGTAACACATTGTGATAAGATGATTCTGCTTTCCGGATACCCTAGCATAGATACCGCTTGAAAAGTAGTAGTAGCCAACAACAACGCATTAGGATTGGCATTGCCTATATCTTCACTAGCCAGTATTACCAATCGCCTAGCAATAAATTTGGGGTCTTCACCACCTTCTATCATCCTTGCCAGGTAATACACAGCTGCGTTTGGGTCGCTACCACGTATGGATTTGATAAAGGCTGAAATGATATCATAATGTTGTTCCCCTGACTTGTCATACATAGCCATTTTTTGTTGCACCGTATCTTGTACAATTTGATTAGTGATTGTTGCACTCCCTTCAGGTAAAGAAGCCGTGATGAGCTCCAAAAGATTCAACAACCTACGTGCATCTCCACCACTAAGTTGCAACAGTACTTCCCAGTCTCGAACTTCAATTGGTTTGTTTCTTAGCAATACATCTTTAGATAGTGCATTCGATACAATTGTCTTAAGATGAGCTTCTGTCAAGGGTTTGAGGATATATACTTGCGTACGACTTAGTAAGGCACTGATAACTTCAAAAGAAGGATTTTCTGTAGTAGCTCCAATTAAAGTGATAATAACTTTTTCTACTGCACCTAGTAAGCTGTCTTGTTGTGTCTTGTTGAAGCGATGAATCTCATCAATAAACAAGACAGCATGACCGGCTTTACGTGCATTTTCTATAACTGCTCGTACTTCTTTAATGCCACTATCAATAGCACTTAATGTAAAGAACAACATTCCCATCGACTCTGCTATGATTTGTGCTAAGGTGGTTTTACCTACACCGGGTGGTCCCCAAAATAGAATTGAATGAGGAGTCTTGTTAGCAATCATTTGCTCTAATACTTTACCTGAAGCTACCAGATGTTCTTGCCCTATGTATTCTTGCAAAGTTTTTGGGCGCATTCGTTCTGCTAGTGGAGCGTGTAGTTCACTACGGTTATTCATCATATAGTTTCTTGTTGTCTGTTATTGGTTGATTGGTTAATATTGCTACTTACTACACCATATTCGTTATAGCCTCCATGAAAAAGATAGCGTTTCTTTCCGCCATTTTCTGTCTGTTAAGTTCATCATTTATTGCTTTTGGACAAAAAAATAAAAAATCCCAACAAGCACCACCAGAACCACTTTTTACCCATACTGCTGATGGAAAATCTATATTCTATAATGAAATCGGAGCGCCGATTCCTCGAGTAAATTTTAAAAGAAGAGATGGCAAAACCATCACCAACGAAAGCTTGAAAAATACATCTCCACTTTTTGTCATTCTATTTAATCCTACTTGTGAGCATTGTGAATTGATGGCAAAAGAACTTAAGGCAAATATCAACTTATTTAAAAGTAGTCCTATAGTCTTTCTTGCTGCACAAGGGATGGAATCTTACATACCCAATTTTGTAAAAATTACTGATATTGGTGCAATTCCTAAATTGCAAGTTGCCATTGACAACTCCATGTTTATTCAAAAAACATTTTTATATAAAACTTTGCCTCAGATTAATGTCTATAATAAAGATCGGATGCTTGAAAAGATATTTTTAAGTAATGTGCCTATCGATTCATTAAGACAATATATTGAGTAGTGTTTTTTAGCATTTTTTCCAGATGGCTGCTGCATTACACCCACCAAATCCCGAAGCTGTTTTCAGTGCATATTGAATAGATGCAGGTTGTGCTTTTGTAGTTACATTTAATGTAATCGGCACTCCAGACGTTTCATAGTTTAATGAGGGAATTAAATATTGTTCTTGTAACGCTTCTATCAACATCGCACTTTCAACGATACCCGCAGCACCAAGTGTATGCCCTACAAAGCTTTTAAAGCTATGCAACGGTGCATGAGTTACGTTTGCAATGCCAAATGCTTTGGATTCCATTTCGTCATTGTAAGGAGTTGCGGTACCATGAGCGGAGATAATGTCGATAGCTGAAGCAGGTACTTGTGCTTCTTTTAAAGCTCTAGTAATAGCCATCGCTAATTCTTCGCCGGTTCTTGAAGGGCCGGAGATATGGTTGGCGTCATTAGAAATGCTTCCTGCAACAATAGAAGCTAAGGGCGGATGACTGCTTGTAGAAAGGATGATGGTGGCAGCGGCTTCTCCTAAATTAATACCGGTGCGATTGGCATCAAATGGACGACAAGGTGCTTTAGCAATAGCCTGGAACGATTGAAATCCATTTAAAACAAACGAGGTAAAACGGTCGGCACCAACAATGACAGCATATTTATACATTCCTGCTTGTAGCAATCTCATCGCGCTTAAAGTGGCTACCA
>CALMXV010000233.1 GCA_937871155.1 uncultured Taibaiella sp.
TGTTTCAGCTCAAAGAAGAATATTTCAGAAAACATAGGTAGCGTTTAGTTTTTAGTGATCGTAGTGAAATAAACATCTTCCAAATCAGAAGCTACCGATTCAAAACCACCATCGGGTTGTTTTTCAGCATATACATGAATAGCGAGTTTCCCTTCAAGAGATTTTGAAGATATGACGGTATAATTTTTTCTATACGCTTCAAATTCACTTCGCTCAATCATCTTTTTCCAAATCTTACCTTGTACCGTTTCTTGTGCTTGAGAAGGGGTTCCTTCAAACAAGATGGTGCCTTTATTCATCACTACCATATTATTGCAAAGACTTTTCACATCATCTACTATATGGGTTGAAAGGATAACAATTATTTGCTCACCAATTTCACTTAACAAGTTATGAAATCGATTTCTTTCTGTAGGGTCAAGACCCGCTGTAGGCTCATCTACGATGATGAGTTTAGGATTTCCCAAAAGGGCTTGTGCTATTCCAAAACGTTGACGCATACCACCGGAATAGTCACTTACATTTCGGTTGCGTGCTTCGTATAGGTTGGTTTGTTGCAATAGCGCTTGAACAATTTCTTTACGTTCATTTTTATTACTGATTCCTTTTAAAACAGCAAAATGTGTAAGTAAATCCATTGCCGATACTTTAGGATAAAAACCAAAATCTTGCGGAAGATACCCTAAGGTTTTTCGGAGTGCTGTTTTGTCGTTTAATATATCAATATCACCTAAGGTAATGCTGCCTGTATCGGGGTCTTGTAAAGTAGCTATCGTGCGCATTAAGGTGGATTTGCCGGCACCATTAGGACCCAACAACCCAAACATTCCTTTGTGGATAGTAAGATTTACATTGTTTAAAGCTTTTAATCCGTTACTGTATGTTTTGCTAACATTAGCGATACGTAGCTCCATATGTTTAAGAAGATGATAATTTAAAAAAGGAATAAATGTAGTGAATGATATGATTATCTGTCTAAGTTCAAAAAACTAACAGTAGTATATTAACAAATCCTATAAACGTAAAAAGCCGCTACAATTGTAACGGCTTTCATAAATGTATGATTTACTCTTGAACGACTAAGGGAAAATTCCTAACTCTTCATAAGCAACTCCAATTTTATTGATAGAAACTACAAAGGCTGCTGTACGCATATCTTGAATGTTTAGACTTTTAAGGCTATCGCGAATCTCGTGGTATGAACCTATCATCGTATCTTCTAAACCTGAGTACACTAAATCAACTTCATCAGGACCATGTACTAAATGTTGGCGTTCTATTTCTGTTACCGATTTACCTGTCAAGCTTTCTACTGTTTTGATAATAGAAGCGTTTTGATTTTCTGCAAAACGTTTATCCATACGTCCAAAACGAACGTGGCTCAAATTTTTCAACCATTCAAAATAAGAAACTGTAACCCCTCCTGCATTTAAATACATATCCGGAACGATAATACAACCTTTAGCATTTAAGATTTCATCTGCTTCTGGTGTCAATGGCCCGTTCGCGCCTTCACCAATAATTTTAGCTTTGATACGAGCTGCATTAGTTTCGTTGATTACATTTTCTAAAGCCGCAGGAATAAGGATGTCACAATCCATTTCTAAGGTTTCGCTGCTATTAGCAATAAATGTAGCACCAGGGAAATTGGCTAAAGAACCGGTAGCTTTGCGATGAGCTACTACTTCTTCCAATGCAAGTCCATTAGCATTATACAAGCCGCCTTCGTACTCTGCTATGCCTACAAGAATAGCACCTGCTTCATAGAAAAATTTAGCAGCATGATATCCCACATTACCTAAGCCTTGAACGATGACACGCTTTCCTTGGATTCCGGTACTCAAACCCAGACGATTCATATCTTCCGGAACATTACATAATTCACGAACACCATAGAAAACGCCTAAGCCTGTTGCTTCGGTACGTCCGCGAACCCCACCTTGCGATACCGGCTTACCAGTTACACAGCCTAATGAGTTGATATCACCAGGGTTTAATGAAGCATAAGTATCCGCAATCCAACTCATCTCACGAGCACCGGTACCATAGTCTGGTGCTGGAACGTCAATACCTGCGCCAATAAAGTTTTTCTTCACTAACTCAGAGGTATAACGGCGAGTGATTTTTTCTAGTTCATATACTGAATAGTTTTTAGGATTGATTCGGATACCGCCTTTAGCGCCTCCAAATGGTACGTTTACAATAGCACATTTGTAGGTCATCAAAGCCGCCAAAGCCATTACCTCATCTTGGTTGACATCCATACTATAGCGGATACCGCCTTTACAAGGTAATTTATGATGAGAGTGTTGAACACGATAGGCTTCGATAACCTCTGTTTTCTCTCCAATTCGTACCGGAAATTTCACTCGATATACCGAATTACACGCTTTTATTTGCTCCAAAATACCGGATTCAAATCTTGTATAACCTGCTGCTTTATCGAAGTTGCGTTCTACGCCTTGAAAAAAGCTATAGTGTTGTTGTGCTGCCATAGGTGCGCCATTTTTTTCTAACATAAATGTATTTTAAAATTTTTGTTGAATATCGATTTTAGTAATTAACGAATGTTGTTTTTTTCTAAGTTGGTTATTTTCTTATCGAGGCGAATTAAGTAGATAATGATGCCGGCAAATATGGTTGCCAATACCAATACAACTACGAATATTTTTCCATTGCTACGCATAGCATCAGCCATTTCTGGCACATCTTGCTGTGCCCAAGAGTTTGTATGAGTAAGCAACAACATTATGATGCTTAATAAAGAAAACAGTAAAGAAGTTTTAAGCTTCATTTTCATATTGGTGTTGTAAATAATAAATTCTTACTCGTAAGGTAGCCATCCATAAACCTAACAAAAACCATCCTATAACGGCAGGGTAAAAGATTAAGCGCATCTGGCTATCTAAATCATAAGCATTAAAACCAGGGTTTCCTCCATTACCGGGATGTAATGAATCCACCATTCTGGGTAAGATAAATAATAAAGGAACCATTAATGCAAAGGAAAAAATATTGTAAACAGCTGCTAGCTTCGCTCGTTTTTCTTCATCCTTCATACCGCCTCTCAAGATGAGATAAGCAAAGTACATCAACATACAAACGGCTGTTGCCAATTGTTTCGGGTCGTTGCTCCAAGCTTCGCCCCAGGTATAATTTGCCCATTCCATGCCTGTAAGCATCCCTAATATGCTAAACAAAACACCCACTTTAATAAAGGCAACAGATTTGAAATCATCTTTAATATCACCGCTTCGTAAATATTTAATGGCATATACAAAGGAGATGGTAAAGAGTAATATCATCCCAAACCACATGGGTACATGGAAGTAAAGATTGCGGATACTTTCGTTGATAATGAATCGAGCGGGAACTGGCAATAATATCCCGCCAATGATTGTATAAGTTAACAGTGCTACACAGATTATTTTCCACCAAGTTTGGCGCATGTAGAAACTAAAATTTCGGTAAAGGTAAATTAATTCTTCTATTGCGCATCATATGCCCATTTGATATACGTTGCTCCCCAAGTGAAGCCTCCGCCAAAAGCTGCAAGGATAATATTATCTCCCTTATGCAATTGATTTTCCCACTCCCAAAGACAAAGTGGCAAGGTCCCATTTGTTGTGTTTCCAAATTTTTGGATGTTGATCATTACTTTCTCTTCCGGTAGCCCCATGCGCTCTGAGGTAGCTGCAATGATACGTTTATTGGCTTGATGCGGAACTAACCAAGCTATATCATCTGCTGTAAGCCCATTCCGCTCCATGATTTCAGCTGCTACATCAGCCATATTTTTCACTGCAAATTTGAAAACCGTTTGCCCTTCTTGATACACAAAATGTTCTTTAGCCATGACGGTTTCTACCGTAGCGGGTTTTACTGAGCCGCCAGCTTTTTGATGTAAGAATGCCCTACCTGAACCATCTGTTTTCAATATGCTATCTTGAATACCGACGCCTTCCGTTGTAGGCTCTAGCAATACACAACCGGCACCATCACCAAAGATGATACAAGTAGCTCTGTCTTCATAGTTGAGTATGCTGCTCATTTTATCCACTCCTACCACAATTACTTTCTTGTTTCGCCCGGATTCGATAAATTGTGCACCAGTAGTTAATGCAAAAAGAAAACCGCTACAAGCTGCACTTACATCATAACCAAAAGCATTCACTAAGCCTGCTTTATCTGCTATAACATTTGCTGTAGCCGGAAACTGAAAATCAGGAGTGGTCGTAGCACAGATGATGAGCTCTATCTCTTGAGGCTTAATATTTCTTTTGCTTAATAAATTTTTGATAGCTTCTACTGCCATGTCTGAACTACCCTTTCCTTCTCCTTTCAGTATTCTTCTTTCTTTGATACCGGTACGAGTGGTAATCCATTCGTCTGTAGTATCCACAATAGTTTCCAATTCTTTATTAGTAAGAATATAGTCCGGAACATAACCACCTACAGCGGTGATAGCAGCCTGAATTTTCTGCATAGAAATTTTTTAGGAACGTAAAATTAAGCAATTTGCAAGTATAGTAGTTATCCTTAACGGAAGTGTTTTTTATTACTTCGTTTACTGTTGATCTCTATTACTTAATACAAGTTCTTTCGAACAATTTTTTAAGCTTTTACACATTCATTCCTCCGCAGACTCCTATCACCTGACCGGTAACATAATTGCTCATGTTGCTCGCCAAAAACAAGGCTACATCAGCAATTTCTTCCGGCTTGCCAAAGCGAGCCATCGGTATTTTTTCAAACCACTTCTCGGCACCTCCATCTTGTAAATAATGGGTCATATCCGTTTCAATAAAACCAGGAGCTATGGCATTGCAACGTACATTACGACTGCCTAATTCTTGAGCTATTGATTTGGTAAACCCTATGATACCTGCTTTAGATGCGGCATAACTACTCTGTCCAGGATTGCCCTTTACTCCTACAATTGAACTCATGTTGATGATGCTACCCGAGCGGTTTTTCATCATCGGTTTTATCACTTGTTTAGTAAGGTTATAAACCGATTTTAGGTTGGCTTGTATTACGTCATCCCATTGTTCTGGTGTGAGGCGTAGCAATAGATTGTCTTTAGAAATACCGGCATTATTGACACAGATATCTACAGTACCAAATTCTTTAATCACCTCATTCACCAAGGCCTCTGCAGCTTCATAGCTGGCGGCATCTGACTTATAGGCTTTTGCTTTTACACCAAAAGCTTGTATCTTTTCTTCCAATGCTTTTGCCTTTTCCTCTGATGATAAATAGGTAAAAGCTATGTTAGCACCTTGCTCTGCAAACTTTAATGCAATTGCCTCACCTATGCCTCGGCTTCCTCCAGTGATAATAGCGGTTTTATGTTCTAGTAATTTCATGTATTGAATTTTTTTACAAAATATAAAAATACGTAGGCAAGTTAAGAATGCCAAACGCAGTTTTCAAATTGAATTTGGAACTTAAAAAAGCCGCCATCAAATTTTACTTTGAGGCGGCTTTGATATATGAACAATGAAAAACTATTGTTTAATAAACTTGAAGGTTTCTACCTTATCGCCAGATTGTACACGTAAGATATAATTACCTACAGCATACGAAGCAATATTAATAGTAGAAGTACCTGCATTGTATGTTTGACTATGAAGCACTCTGCCATCCATAGAAAGTACACTTACGGTTGAATTATCCACTGTAACGCCTATTACCAATTCTGTAGTTGCAGGATTAGGATAGAAACTGAATGGTTGGTCTTCAGTGTTTATAATTCTTATTGGCACATTTACGCATTGATCAAATTCAATCACCTGAGCATTATCATTACTGATAGAAACACCATTTTGCTGAGGTGCTGTACCTACTTTAAAGGAATAAGATCCTCCAGGTAACATATCTATTACATTAGAATATCCGTTTGCATCGGTATTTCCCATTGCTCTCCATCCATTTGCATAGTAAGAAGCTAGCTTACCTACTGCAGGGTTGCAATCCGTACCGATATTATGGATACTCACTTTCTTGGCATAGAAAGTAGTATTCGGAGTAGTATTTACATTCACTCCGTTAAATTGTTGCCTTGTACCATTTAACACCATTGCAAATGAGTAAGTACTTCCTCCTAATAATTGAGTAGATACACTACCGCCAGATGTACTGCCACCACCGAAGGGCTTCCAGCCACTCGCATAAAATTGTACATCAGAACTTTCTAATGGATTGTTACTAGTATCCACTAGATTTAAGGTTACTAGTTTAGTTTGCCAATTGATAACATGATTAACACTTGCAATATTTACATTGTTTTTTTGTTCGATGTTTCCTAAATAGTTCATTTGTACAGTAGTAGTGGTAGGGTTACCGTTGAGCATCAATACAGCATTACCATTAACACGAGTGGAGTCAAGATTATAATACCATCCGCCGGAATAATAGTTTATATGCCCATCTGCCAAAGGTGCGTTCGAGCTGTTTACGAGTCTGCAGATTACAATGCTTTTTTCGTAGTTGTTACAACCGCCTTGTGTTGATGCAGGAATAGTGATTGCACGAATATTTTCACCATTTTCACGGAAGCTAAAGTTTACAGTACTTGGTAACATTTCAGCTTCATATACACCACCGGAATTAGGAAAGAAAGCGCTGGTACCTGCGCCGCCATAAGCAATGTTGGATGTTCCTTTATAGTGAAACTTAACATTGGTAGTAGTCCATGTATAAGACTCTGTACCAGTAAACGGAACATCTGCTTGTACTTGGTTTGAATTATTTTTGGTCATTTCGATACTAAAGGTACCCGGGAAAGCTTCCATAGAAGATAATCCATTGGCATCAGTTTGACCACCAATCCAGAAATAACTCGAATGAGGTACACCTGAAGCCGGCAAATTAGCATTATATCCGTATTTTATTTGATTGCTTACAAGCCCATTGCCATTACAATCTTTAAGATAGATAGAGAATAAACTAGTTTGGAAATTATAAACATTATTTACCATTACGTCTTGAGACACAACTTTAATGGTATTGTTTACTTTAGCTTCATAAGTTCTATTGCTATTTACACTGTAATCGCTGATATGTACATATCTTCCGTCCCCTT
>CALMXV010000234.1 GCA_937871155.1 uncultured Taibaiella sp.
ATTGTAGGAGCCAGAGTCTTGCTTTACTTAGGCGACTCGGTAACTACTGATCATATTTCACCGGCAGGTTCTTTTAAAGAAAGTAGTGCTGCGGGTAGCTACCTTTCTTCTTTAGGAGTGGCTACAGAAGATTATAACTCTTATGGCTCCAGACGAGGCAATCATGAAGTAATGATGCGTGGCACCTTTGCCAATGTGCGTATTAAAAATAAAATTGCCGGTCGTGAAGGCGGCTATAGCTGCTACTTACCTACCGGTGATGTAAGCACGGTGTATGATACGGCTATGAAATATCAACAGACACAAACGCCACTAATCATTTTAGCAGGTAAAGAATATGGTTCGGGTTCTTCAAGAGATTGGGCAGCCAAAGGCACATTTTTGTTAGGCGTAAAAGCAGTGATAGCCGAAAGTTTTGAGCGGATACATAGAAGTAATTTGGTGGGTATGGGCATTGCACCGTTGTTGTTTATGGAAGGGCAAAATGCAGAAAGCTTAGGACTTGACGGTACGGAAACCTACTCCATTAGCGGGCTTTCAGAAAATCTAACTCCTCATAAACTATTATCGGTAACGGCTACTCATTCGGATGGCACCGTTACCACGTTCTCTGTAAAATCAAGAATGGATTCATCAATAGAAATAGAATACTATAAAAACAACGGCATCTTACAATATGTTTTAAGAAACTATCTAAAGAACGATTCGTAAGTAAATACCACTAAAGTTGCATAGCTCTGAAGTTAATTTCAGAGCTATATTTTTAAGGATTCAAGCGATGCATTACAACCTTATCCTTTCAACCATTCTAAAAAATCATGCATCTTTTCTTTGCTGATGACTACCTCTTCCATGCTGGATAGTGATAAAGAAACGGATACTTTTCTAGCTTGTGCATGTCGCACTTCTTTTACTGCATTACGGTTGATGATATGTTGCCGATTGGCTCTATAAAAATTACTACCACAAAGCTGTTGTACTTCATCTAATGTTTTATTGATGTAATAAATTTTATTGTCGAACGTGCATAGGTGAGTGACTTCGTTTTTGATATAAAACACGGCTATATCTTGAAGTTTTATCGGTATCACTTTATCTTGATGATACACAAGGATAGAGCTTTGCACCGGCTCTTGGCGATGGTTTAATAAAGCC
>CALMXV010000235.1 GCA_937871155.1 uncultured Taibaiella sp.
AAATTTATAAACATTCATCATTGAAAAAAAAAGTAAGCAAAAGTAGGGATAAAATAGCGTTTGAAGCAGCTCTCCATACTAATGAAGTAGGTACTTGACAATTGGAATCATTAGATATCTAAGCGACCGAATACTTTTTTTAAGGCGACATCTATAGCTAAGAATCAACTAAAGCAATCAACTTTTGTAAAAATAACTCCCAGCGATATTGTTCCTTCTCCACTAAGATATGTTGATGTAATTCATCTGTAGATAATTTATAAAAGCGAATGATTGCATCAGCGATAGCCGTTGCATTGGGTTCGGCCACGACGCCTACTTTACCGTCTGGTACTACTTCTGCTAGCCCACCTACATTGGTTACTATCATTGGCTTTTCAAAATGGAAAGCAATTTGAGTGATGCCGCTTTGTGTAGCCGTACGATAGGGTTGTACGATTACATCAGCCACTGAAAAATAATTTCGAATAGCCTCATTAGGGATAAACTCTGTAAACAAATGCACTTGTTGTTTTAGGTCGTATTGTTGAATCAATTCATCATAAACAATACGATTATCATAAAACTCACCAGCTATAACTAAAGATATGCCTAGCTTTTTGATACGCTCGTCTCCCATAGCTTCCAGTAACAAATCAAGCCCTTTATACTTTCTAATGAAGCCAAAGAATAAAAGATAGCGTTTCTCAGGGTGGAGTTGCAAAAGCTGACAAGCCTCATCTTTAGGTAGCAAGCTGCCATAGTTGTCGTATAGTGGATGCGGATGAAAGATTGCTTTCTTCTTTGTAAACTGATGGAGGTCTTGTAATACCGACTTACTCATCGATACAAATGCATCAATAGGTTTTAGAAAGTATTTGATAAAGGCAAGATCACCCGGGCGCTTTTCATGAGGGATTAAGTTGTCAACAATAGATACAACTTTTGTATGATGATTCTTTTTTACGATTCGCAAGATAGTTCCCAAACAAGGACCCATAAATGGAAGCCAGAAACGAACAATGATTAAGTCCGGCTTCAACTGTTTGATTTGATTACCTACTCGTACCCAGTTGAAAGGATTTATTGAATTGATGATAGAATGAATTTTCAATCCTTCCGGTGCAGGCTCGTCTGTAAATTGTGATTTTCCCGGAAATAGAAATGAAGGATATTGTAAGCTAAAAGAATAGATACATACCTCATGACCAAGCTGCTGAAGCTGCTGTGCCATGTGCTCATTAAACGTTGCTATACCACCGCCACGCAGGGGATGTGCGGAGCCAAGAATGACGATTTTCATGGGAATAAAGTTAAAAAGTTGTGTTGTGCTTTATGGTAGTCTTCCGGAATACCAATATCAATAAAATAAGCATCAAATGCACGACCATAAAAGCTGCCTTCATGAATAAAGGCTTCTAAGTAATCTTTTTCAA
>CALMXV010000236.1 GCA_937871155.1 uncultured Taibaiella sp.
CTTGAGCGATACCATGAATGGCTACACATACAGCTGCTTAATAGAAAGAAGCAGATGAACGGTGCTATCGCCACTGAAGCTTTATCAAGGATACCCAGCCTGGACCCCAATTAAAAATTAATTATGCCTAAGTTTTCGGATGTTGATTTTGTAAGTCGCTTTCAATAACTCCATCTCGTAGACGAACGATGCGGTTGGTAAAAAGGGCGATATCTTCTTCGTGTGTGACTAGGATTACGGTGTTGCCTTGTGCATGAATAGCGGAGAATAATTCCATGATTTCAACCGATGTTTTGGTATCGAGATTACCGGTGGGCTCATCTGCTAAGAGGATGGAAGGGTTGTTGATTAAGGCACGTGCTATGGCTACACGTTGGCTTTGCCCTCCAGAAAGCTCATTGGGCTTGTGATGGCTGCGGTCGCCAAGCTTTACTTTCTCCAACATTTCTTTAGCTCGTGCTTCTCGTTCTGCCTTTGGCACTCCGGCATAGATAAGCGGTAGGGCTACATTCTCCCAAGCACTGAGGCGAGGCAATAAATTGAACTGTTGAAAGACAAAGCCAATTTCTTGATTGCGTACGGCGGCCTGTTCATCATCGGTCATTTTACTTACGTCTTTCTTATTGAGGATATATTGACCGGATGTAGGTGTATCTAAACAGCCTAAGATATTCATCAGAGTGGATTTTCCGGAGCCGCTGGGACCCATTAAGGCTACGTATTCATTCTTTTGGATGCTAAGTTGGATACCTTTTAGTACAGGCAATTCTTGTTTTCCTAAATAGTAGCTTTTGCGAATATTGTGTAATGAAATGACTTCCTGCATAAAACCTAAACGGTAGATTGTTCAAAAATACAGATAATTTTAGCTCGTTATGCTCAGATTTCCACCTGCCAAAATCAATATTGGATTGTTTGTAACTCATAAACGTGATGATGGCTATCACGATTTAGAAACTATTTTTTATCCGGTTTATAGTTGTAAGGATGCTTTGGAAATAGTGCCTGCAGAGGGAAAAACGACACAGCTCTATATCACTGGGTTGCCTGTATTGGGAGCTGCAACCAACAACTTGGTCATGAAAGCTTATGAACTAGTGGAAGGTTTTGTTGGTAAGCCTCTTGATCCTATCGACATTTACTTACATAAATCTATCCCGATGGGTGCAGGATTAGGTGGCGGTTCTGCAGATGGCACATATATGCTTCGGATGCTGAATGATTATTACCAACTGGGACTAAGCCTAGAAACACTGCTTGAGATGAGCCTTTCTTTGGGTAGTGATTGTCCATTTTTTTTGAACGACCAACCCCAATTTGCCACCGGAAGAGGGGAGCAACTTTCACCTATTGAGCTCAACCTTGCTGCTTATGAGATACGATTTATTATACCCAATATTCATGTAACTACTAAAACAGCTTTTCAGCATATCCTACCGAAACCGGCAAGCTATGACTTAAGAAAATTAGAGGTACTAGATATTGAAAACTGGAAGCATTATGTAGTCAATGATTTTGAAACAACGATTTTCAAAGTCCACCCTGAATTGCAACACAAAAAACAACAGCTATATGACGAAGGGGCGCTCTATGCTGCTATGACGGGTACGGGAAGCGTGATTTATGGAATCTTTAAGAAAGGAGATAGATGATGAGCTGTTACTTAGAAAGGTCGGCTATCATTTCTAGTAAACGATCTTTATTCAATGGTTTGTTTAAGAACGAATGTACTGACTTATAGCTTTGTGCTCTTGCCATGTCTTCTTGGTTGATGGAAGAGGAGAGTAAGTTGACAACATAGTTTGCTTGTTGTTCTTCAGA
>CALMXV010000237.1 GCA_937871155.1 uncultured Taibaiella sp.
ATCAAACTTTTTTTGCCCGAAAATTAAAAATGACTTTTTGAGGGTTGACTAATTACTTCTTCTATTTCCGAAACACCCGTAGTATCTAAATCAAAACCAATACAAGGTAGTAAAGTTGGGACAAAACCTCCATTATTCACTGTTTTTAAATTAGCTCTACATCCAAAAAAACGAACTTTATTGAATGTTAAAGAATCGAAACAAAAAAGTGATTGAATATAAGTAGGTGCAGTTTGTTGTAAATTACTATCATTACTATTTTTATGGTGTACTACCAAATTTTTGGTAGGGTCAAACATAAAAGGGACTTGCAAAGGCAATTTAATCCATTTTCTAAAATTGTAATGTGGGTTCAATGTAGTATCGGGAATAGTGTAGGGGTTTCCTGAAATTACGGTTGTCAGGTCTTTTTCTTCATCAAACAGTGTACAATTTGGCCCAATACCAAAGCTATCTCTTGAAGTCGTACCCATCCTTAAAGCAAAGGGATTAAATCTATATTTTCCATCGGCTAAATCTGGATTAGATAAAAACACCCATACATATAATGCCGTTATCTTACCTTTGGGAGGATAATTGAAATTGCGTGGCTCATATATAAATATATATTTGTGTATGTTATTAATATTATTTGTATTATTTTGAACTATTAAAGCATCAGTTGCAAAATAAGTTTTACCATAATGAGCACTATCATCAAGCTTCGGTGCATAAAAGTATTGTGGTTTTTGTTGTGCTTGGGTTGAAACAGACCCTAAGCATATCAAGATTAAAAACAAAAGTTGTTTCATGATTTTAGTTTTACTTAAAGTGTTATAAATTATTTTTTCAAGAAATTAAAGGCTTCTTTACGAGTTCCATTTTGTAGTATAAGGCTATAAATACCAGAAGGCAATGACGCAATATCTATACTGCCAAGAGTATTGCCTGATTGTAGTTTTGTCCCTATCATACTGTTGATGGTGTAGTTTGTTGGCGTATTCAATCCGGTTATTTGCAATTGGTCTGTTGCCGGATTTGGATAGAGTATCCATTGCAGACTACTATTCATTGGATTGACTACAGTGGGTTTATATTGAAAGATATTACCACTGTATTTATAGATAACCCCTCCTGTACTCTTATCGGTAGTATAGGCACTAAGCAAGCCATACCCGGAATTGCTACAATTGCTCACCGCATAGTTATGCGGCATATCCCAGGTGACATTAGTAAGGGTATTATTATTGACCTGATAAAAATTGGGGTCAATAGTCCAACCTGAATTGACATCGATAGCTCTCGAATAAATATTTTGTTTGGTAAACCAATCGTAAAATCCGGTGGTGTATTGTGTGTTGCCGACATCTACTGAAATACTCATACCTACACCTGCTGCTACGGCTGCGGCTTTGTAGTCGGTATTCATGCCTAATACATTCGAGTCTGACAGCCATTCTGGAGCACCCACATTCAAATCGTTGTAACTAAACACTTGATAATTTGGATTAAAAAATGGATTATGTATAGGAGCTACTACCTGCCACGTTGCTAAGCCGGGTTGCGATTGGCTCATCGCCTCAATTCTTGGGAAGACAGCTATATTGGTATCTAATAAAAGTGGGGTACTTATAAAACCGGTGCTTGTATTTACGCTAGTATAAATTAAAGAATTAGGTCTGTTGAACGAAGAAGCAAAGTTGATGATTTCATCTCCATCAGGTGTGGTATGGCAGGCAAGATCAGACATTGTTGCCCTTCTTGGTAATGAGAATGCAGGAGGAACTGAAGGAGGTATATTAACTATATCATCATAATAATAATGTACAAGCGTATCTGATAAAGTTTGGGCCCAACTCAAGGCATAACGATGCATAGATGGCAGTCCATTGATAAGGTTTGCCGCATCCGACCACATATCAATATGTGGATGCCCCTGATGGGCAACTAAATCGATTGAATTGGGTAGAGTCAATAGTGTAGAATGATATAAGGAAACCGCTATGCCTGCTGTTCCGGCATTGGTCAGCCTATATACATCGAAATACACATCTTGTCCGAATTGTGTATAAGATGGAGAAGTCGTTGTAAAACTATTTGGACCTACCACATATACTACCCCAATAAAATAATCTACCCCGGGGTTTTGCATATCATCAGCCAAAACAATATC